>JAQUGB010000137.1 GCA_028684345.1 Tepidiphilus sp.
ATGGCCAAGCACCGCGAGATCTTCCGCGAGGGGGCGCGCAAGAAAGGCTACGACGAGGCGCTCGCCATGCGCCTCTTCGACCTGATGGAGAAATTCGCCGAGTACGGATTCAACAAATCCCACACCGCCGCCTACGCCGTGGTCACCTACCAGACCGCCTGGCTGAAGGCGCATCACTGCGCCGCCTTCATGGCCGCGACGCTCTCCTCCGACATGGACGATACCGACAGCGTCAAGGTCTTCGTCGAGGACGCGCGCGCCAACGGCCTCGAGATCCTGCCGCCGGACGTCAATGCTTCCGCCTATCGCTTCGAGCCGGTCGATGCGCGCACCCTCCGCTACGGCCTGGGGGCGATCAAGGGGGTGGGCCGGCCGGCGGCCGAAGCCATCGTCGCCGAGCGCGAGCGCAACGGCCCTTTCCGCGATCTCTTCGAACTGTGCGCGCGCATCGACCGGCGAACGGTCAATCGCCGTGTGCTCGAAGCCCTGGTGCGCGCCGGGGCGCTGGACACCTTGCCGGGACATGCCGGACGTGACCGGGCGCAGCTGCTCGCCACCGTCGGGCTCGCGATGGAAGCGGCCGAACAGGCACAGGCAAACGTCCTGCAGGCAGGGCTCTTCGACGATCTGCCCCAAGCCGAGGCGATGCAGCCGGCCTTCGCCGCCGTCCGCCCCTGGACCGAGCGCGAACGGCTCAAGGAAGAAAAGACCGCCATCGGCTTCTTCCTCTCGGGGCACCCCTTCCATGCCTGGGCCGAGGAGGTGCGCCGTCTGGTCTCGAAGCCACTCGCCAGCCTCGAACCCGGCTGGGATCCGGTGTGGATCGCCGGGGTGGCCACCAACCTGCGCACCAAGATGGGCAACCGCGGCAAGATGGCCTTCGTCGAGTTCGACGACGGCACGGCCCAGGTCGAGGTGCTCGCCTACAGCGAGGTCTACGAGGCGTGGCGCCACGCCATCGTGCTCGACGAGCCGCTCTTCGCCGAGGTGAAAGTAAGCCCCGATGACTACTCGGGGGGCTTGCGGGTGGTGGCCGAGCGCTTCGCCACGCTCGCGCAGCTGCGGGAAGAACGCGCCCGGGCGCTCGCCCTCACCGTGGCGCTGGAACGCACCACGCCGGAATTCACCGCCGAGCTGGAATCCGCGCTGCGTCCACATCTCGGCGGCAGGCTGCCGCTCGCACTCACCCTGCACCTAAACGGCACCGAAGGGACGCTGCGCCTCCCCTCCGCCTGGACCCTGCACCCGCAGGAGAGCTTACTCGCCGCCCTGCGCGCGATCCCGGGGGTGGAGCGCGTCGAGGTGCGTTACGCCTAAGCCCGGGAATCGGCTCAACGCCCCGCCGGCAGGCGCTCGAGCCCCTCGATGCGCGTGCCGGGGCCGATGCCGCGCTCGCGGAACCACCCGCCCGGCATCTCTAGCGCAAAGCGCGCCGGCGCTGCGGCGCAGTGCGAATCCAGAGTACGCGGCGCCATCTCCTCTATATTGAGGATGCGCCCCGCCTCGTCGAGGAAAGCCACCGACAAGGGGATGGGCGTATTCTTCATCCACATGCACTGGCGGCCCGCCATGGGGAAGACGAACACCATCCCCTCGTTCGCCCCCAGATGCTCACGAAACATCAGACCGCGCTCGCGCGAGGGCTCGTCGGCCGCCACTTCTGCCACCACGCGGTACATGCCGACCGTCAGCTCCGCGCGCGGCTGCGCCGAGACGCTCAACGGCATCAGCACGAGCCCGGAAACCATGGCCCAAAAGCAGAACTTCAACGACATCTTTTTTCTCCAATGAGATGGGCTCGCCCCCTTGACCCTCATCCACTTTGCCCCCATAGTTCGATCGAACCTCTTCGTGGAGCGATCCCCATGAGCGATACCCTGCATCTCGTCTGTCCGACCTGCTTCGCCGTCAATCGCGTTCCCGCAGACCGCCTGCACGAAAGGCCCAACTGCGGCAAATGTCACCGGCCGCTCTTTCCCGACCACCCCGTCGAACTCGACGAAGCGCACTTCGACACCTACTTGACGAAGAACGATCTTCCCGTGCTGGTCGATTTCTGGGCCCCCTGGTGCGGCCCCTGCCGCATGATGGCTCCGGCCTTTGCCCATGCCGCCAGCCAGCTCGCCCCGCGCGTTCTGCTCGCCAAGCTCAATACGGACGAAGCCCAGGAAACGGCCGCGCGCTACGGCATCCGCAGCATCCCGACGATGATCCTCTTTCACCAGGGACGGGAAGTCGCGCGGCACTCCGGCGCCGTGGGCACGGCCGAGATCGTGCGCTGGACACAAAGCCATCTCTGACGATCCCGGCCTTGGGATGCCGGCTCAAGGCCGTTCGATGAGCTCGATCTTGTAGCCGTCCGGATCCTCGACGAAAGCGATCACGGTGGTGCCGTGCTTCATCGGCCCGGCCTCGCGGATCACTTTCCCGCCACGGGCGCGGATCTCGTCGCAAGCGGCCTTGGCGTCGGGCACGGCGATGGCGATGTGCCCAAACGCATTGCCCATTTCGTAATGATCGACCCCCCAGTTGTAGGTGAGCTCGATCACCGCCCCCTCGCTCTCGTCCTGATAGCCGACGAACGCCAGCGTGAATTTCCCGTCGGGATAATCTTCACGCCGCAGCAGCCGCATGCCGAGCACTTTGGTATAGAACTCGATCGAACGGTCGAGATTGCCGACCCGGATCATGGTATGCAAAATACGGGGCATGACGTCTCTCCTTCTTCTGGTTGAGGAATAATCAACTCCGGGGGCGTTCCCAGGGCAAACCTCGCTCCTCGAGCGCGGCGACGATGTCGCGCATCGCCGCCTCCACGATCGCCCTGGGGCCCTTGAAACCCAGCTCGAGCCGACGCCGGCCGCCCGTCTCTTCGGGCACCGACGGCAGCGAAAAGAGCGTCCCTTCAGGATAGCGCGCGGTGAGCGCCTGCATCAGATCGACCAGGTCACCCTCGTGCGCGTCCCACACGTAGACGGAATCCTCGACGTAGTCCTCGCGATGGAAGAGGTGCGCGTATTGGGTATCGAGCACCCATTCGATCATGGGCCAGGCCATCACGGGAAAACCCGGCACGAAATGGTGGTTGCCGACGGAAAAACCCGGAATCTGGTTGTAGGGATTGGGGATGATGCGCGCACCCCGGGGGAAACGCCCCATTTCCAGACGCTGCGCCGTGGTACGCTCGCCGAAACGCGCGCGGATCAGGGCCTCGGCCTCGGGATGCAGCTCGAGCGGCACGCCCAAGGCCTGCGCCACGCACTGCCGCGTATGATCGTCGGGCGTGGCCCCGATGCCGCCGAAACTGAAGACGATGTCTTCGCTCGCGAAACTGTGGCGAAACGCCTCGGTGAGCCGCCGCGGATCGTCTCCCAGGTAGTGCACCCAGGCAAGGCGCAACCCGCGCGCATGCAATAGCTCACGCAGCTTGGCGAAGTGCTTGTCCTCGCGACGGCCCGAGAGAATCTCGTCGCCGATGATGTAGGCTCCGAACGCGCTCATTGCTTCCCCTTGGGCAGATGAGGGTATGAAGTCGCTTCGCCGGGAGGGGCGTCCGCCTCCACGATCCATTCCCTGCGCTCGGCGCGCAAGCGCCGCAGCGCTTCCAACCCGGCATGCACGAAGAGCAAGCCCGTGATCGCCGGGGCGAAGAGGTTGAGCAGCGGCACGTAGGCGAGCGCCGCACCGATCGCACCGAGCCAGAAGAAGTTTCCTCCTTCGCGCGCCTCCAGCGCCCGCAGCTCCTCGGCGTCGGCGTGTTCCATCAAGCAATCATAAGTGAAAGTGCGCCTGTTGAGCCAGGCCGTCAAGATCCAGGGTAGGATCAATGCCGCGCCGGGAATCCACCAGAAGATCATGCTCACGAGAAAGCCGAGCAGGAAGAGACCCGAGGCGCTGAGGGTGTTCCACAGGCTGCGGGCAAAATTCCCCCCGTGGCGCAGTTCAAGGTCGGCGTATTCCTCGCGGCCCACCAAGGCGACGACGCGCGGCATCACCCAGATGCCCACGATCACCAGCATGGTGACGTACATGAGCGGCAGCACGCTCAACACCAGCAACACCTTGAGCGCGAAGAACCCGGCCATCGCCAGCATCCCCGCTTGCGCCCCGTCCGGCGAGGCGTCGAACCAGCCCGCAAGCCAAACCGTGAGCGGCTCCCAGGCGAGTACGAGCACCACGATCCAGACCAAGCCCGCCGCGAGCAGCGGCCAGAACATCTCCCACAGGATCTTGCCCCGCCCCAGGGTGGCGAGCGAGCGTAAGAGCGCGATGCGGATCAGATCCATCATCCCTCAGTGCAGCCGCGGCATCACGCCGCGCAGCCCGCGCATCACCTTGCCCATCCCGCCCTTGGAGAACTGCTTCATCACGCGCTGCGTCTGGTCGAACTGCTTGAGCAAGCGATTGACCTCCTGCACCGTCACGCCCGCGCCTGCGGCGATGCGCCGCTTGCGGCTCGCCTTGATGATGTCCGGATTGGCACGCTCCTGCGGCGTCATGGCATCGATGATGCCCTGGATGCGCGAGATCGCTTTTTCCTCCATACCACCCTGCATCTGCCCGGCCGCCTGGGCGAATTGGGCTGGCAGTTTGTCGAGCAAGGCCCCGATGCCACCCATCTTGCGCATCTGCACGATCTGCTCGCGGAAATCGTTGAGATCGAACCCCTTGCCGGTGCGCAGTTTCTGCGCGAGCTCCTTGGCTTTGTGCTCGTCGACGGTGCGCCGCGCCTCTTCCACCAGGCCGACGATGTCGCCCATGCCGAGGATACGGTTCGCCATGCGATCGGGGTAGAAAGGCTCCAGCCCCGAGAGCTTCTCTCCCACCCCGGCGAACTTGATCGGCTTGCC
>JAQUGB010000138.1 GCA_028684345.1 Tepidiphilus sp.
CAGGTGCGCGACGGCGCCACCGTGGTGCTCACGACGCACCAGGACGTGGAATTTTCCTGTTCTTGCGAAACCCTGGAGCCGGGGCGGTTTGCGCCGCGGCGCAAGGCGGCGTGATGGGGGCGGTATTTGCGGCGATGATGCGGCGTGAGATGGCGCTTGCCTGGCGCGGCCGTACCGACGTGCTGCTCGCGCTCTCCTTTTTCGTCGTCGTGGTGTGTCTCTTTCCCTTTGGCATCGGGCCGGAAGCGAACCAGCTGCGCGCGATCGCCCCGGGCGTGGTCTGGGTGACGGCGCTGCTCGCCTCGCTCCTGGCGTTGCCAAGGCTCTTCGAGCACGATCTGAGGGACGGCACGCTGGAGCAGCTGCTGCTCTCACCCGAGCCGGCGGTGGTGTGGGTGCTGGCGAAAGTGACCGTCCATTGGCTCGTGACTGGCGTGCCGGTGGCGCTCTTCGCGCCGCTGCTCGCCGGGCTCTACGATCTACAGCCGGAAGTCCTGCCATTGCTGGCAGGAACGCTCTTGCTTGGCACGCCGACGCTCACGCTCGTTGGGGCGATCGGTGCGGCGCTCACCCTGGGGGTGCGTTCCGGTGCGGTGCTGCTCGCGTTGTTGGTGCTGCCGCTGGCGGTGCCGGTGCTCATTTTCGGGGCGGGTGCGGTGGAAGCCGCCTTGGGTGGGGTATCCTACACAGCACACTTGGCCTTGTTGGGGGCAGGGGGGCTCGCGGCGGTGGCGCTCGCGCCCTGGGCCTGCGTGGCGGCCTTGCGTTTGGCGGTGTCATGATGGGGAACGATCGAGGGATGGACGCGACACCAGGAAGACGGCAACGATGGCGGCAGGGAATCGAGGCGCGACAGCGCGCGCCGCGTAGCTTGTGGCGGTTTGCTGCGCCGCAGCAATTCTATCCGCTCGCCGGGCGGCTCGCGCCATGGTTTGCCGCCTCCGCCGCGCTGCTCACCGTGCTGGGGCTGTATCTGGCGTTTTTCGTCGCGCCGACCGACGCGCAGCAAGGCGAGGTCTATCGCATCATTTTCCTCCACGTGCCGGCGGCGTGGATGTCGATGTTCCTCTATCTCGTGATGGCCTTCTGGGGAATCGTCGGCTGGGTGCTCAATACGCGGCTCTCTTTCATGATGGCGCACGCGCTCGCGCCTACCGGGGCGATCTGGTGTTTCATCGCCTTGTGGACCGGCGCCCTGTGGGGGCGCCCTACCTGGGGGACGTACTGGGTGTGGGATGCCCGGCTCACCTCGCAGCTGCTCCTCATGTTCCTCTATCTGGGCTACCTGGCGCTCACGCGGGCCATCGAGGATCCTCGCCGCGCCGATCGCGCCGGGGCCTTGCTCGCCATCGTCGGTTCGATCAACGTACCCATCATCTATTTTTCGGTGCAGTGGTGGAACACGCTGCATCAGGGCGCTTCGGTGAGCCTCACGCGTGCGCCTTCCATGGCCACAGTCATGCTGGTGACCATGCTGATCATGGCGTTCGCCGCCTGGTTCTATTCGATCGCCGTGGCGTTGTGGCGGGTCCGTACGATCATCCTCGAGCGCGAGCGGCACACCGACTGGGTGGCCGCCGAGCTCGATCGCCTGGCGGCCAGGGAACGGGGGTGAATGAATGCACTGGGAATCGTGGTCGGCTTTCTGGGACATGGGTGGACGGGGTTTCTTCGTCTGGGGCAGCTACGGCGTGAGTTTCGCCCTCATCGCCCTCGAACTTTATTTCCTCTACCGCACTCGTAAGGCCGTGATCCGCCGTCTGCTGCGCTGGCGGGCGGCACGGCTCGAAGATACGGGAGAAGACGCATGACGGCACGCGGCAAGCGGTTGACTTTGATCCTCGCGGCGCTCGCCCTGCTCGGCGGGGCCACGGCGCTGGTGCTCTCGGCGATGCGCGAGAATCTGGTGTTCTTTCACACGCCTTCCGAGGTGGCCGAGGGCAAGGCGCCTGTGGGAAGGACTTTTCGTATCGGCGGCATGGTGGCCGAGGGCTCGCTCGAACGCTTGCCCGACGGGGTGACGGTGCGTTTTGCCGTGACCGACACGGCCAAGACCATTCCCGTCGTCTATCACGGCGCGCTGCCCGATCTCTTCAGCGAGGGCAAGGGGGCGGTGGCCCAGGGTCAGCTGGGGCCGGACGGGGTGTTCGTCGCCAGCGAAGTGCTCGCCAAGCACGACGAGAACTACATGCCGGTGGAAGCGCAGCACGCTGTGGATCAGGCGCAGCGCGCGGCATCCACCCTCGAGCCATGAGGAGCGCGCGATGATCCCCGAGATGGGACAGTTCGCGCTGGCGCTCGCCTGGGCGCTGGCGTTGGTGCAGGCGGTGCTGGGTCTTGCTGGAGCGGCGCGCGGCTCGGCCGGTGCAATGGCGGCGGCGCGGCGCGCGGCGCTCGCACAGTTCGCGGCGCTCGTTCTCGCCTATGCTTGCCTGACGGCCGCCTTCCTGCGCATCGATTTTTCCGTGCTGTTGGTGGCGGAACACTCGTCGACGCGCACGCCGTGGTTCTATCGCCTCACCGGCGTGTGGGGCAACCACGAGGGGTCGATGCTCTTGTGGTCGCTGGCGCTGGCGGGCTGGCAGGCAGCGGTGGCGGCTTTCTCGCGCACGCTCACCGCATCTTTTCGCGCGCGCGTGCTCGGGGTGCTGGGCGCGGTGAGCGTCGGGTTTCTCGTCTTTCTCATCCTCACGTCCAACCCCTTCGAGCGGCTGGTGCCGATGCCGGCGGAGGGGCGTGATCTCAACCCCTTGCTGCAGGATCCGGGCATGATCATCCATCCGCCGCTCCTGTACATGGGCTACGTGGGCATGGCGGTGGCGTTTGCCTTCGCGATCGCGGCGCTCTTGTCGGGGCGGATGGACGCGGCCTGGGCGCGCTGGTCCCGGCCCTGGACCCTGGTCGCCTGGGTGTTCCTCACGCTGGGCATCCTCGTCGGTTCGGCCTGGGCCTATTACGAACTGGGCTGGGGGGGGTGGTGGTTCTGGGACCCGGTGGAGAATGCCTCGCTCATGCCTTGGCTGGTCGGAACCGCTTTGTTGCATTCGCTCATCGTCACCGAGAAACGGGGGGCGTTTCGCAGCTGGACGGTGCTGCTGGCGATCGGGGCGTTCTCGCTCTCGCTGCTGGGAACGTTCCTCGTGCGCTCGGGCGTGATCACTTCGGTGCCCGCCTTTGCCACGGACCCCACCCGTGGGGTGTTCAGCTTGGGGTTGCTCGCGCTCACCGTGGGGGTGTCGTTGCTGCTCTTCGCCTGGCGCGCGCCGCGACTCTCGGGAGGGGGGGCGTTCGCGCCGGTTTCGCGCGAGGGCTCGCTCCTGGTCAATAACGTGTTGATGGCGGCGGCTGCCGGGGCGGTGCTGCTGGGTACGGTCTATCCCTTGATCATCGATGCGCTACAGGGAGCCAAGCTCTCGGTCGGGCCGCCGTACTTCGAAAAGGTGTTCGTGCCGCTGATGATTCCGGCGGTGGTGCTGATGGCGCTGGCGCCTTTCCTGCGCTGGAAGCGGGACGTGCTCTCGCGGGTGTTGCGCCGGGTGCTGCCGGAAATGATCGGGGCGCTGATCATCGCGGCGCTGGGCGTTTGGGCAACGGATCACGTCACGGTCGGTGCCTTCCTGGGGATCGCTTTGACGGCATGGGTCGTTCTGGCCTCGTTGCGCCTGCTCGTCGATCGTCTACGCCAGGGGGCAGCTTCGGGGATGACGGCGCGGCTGCGCGGCATTCCCGGCTCTTGGTGGGGGATGTGGTTGTCTCACCTGGGAGTGGGGGTGTTCATTCTCGGCGTGACGCTCGTGGGGGCGTTGGAGCAGCGGCTCGACGTGAAGATGATGCCCGGGCAGGAAGCGGAGCTCGCCGGCTATCGTTTCGTGCTGCGTGGCGTGAGCGAGGTGCCGGGACCCAACTATACCGCCCAGCGCGGCGCGGTGGAAGTGTGGCGCGAAGGGCGGATGCTCACCGTGCTCGCGCCGGAGAAACGCGCTTACTTCCGTTCGGCCATGCCGATGACCGAGTCGGCGATCGATTGGGGCGTATTCCGCGACGTCTATGTGTCGCTGGGTGATCCCACCGGCGATGGCGGCTGGGTGGTGCTGCTCTTCTACAAGCCTTTCATTTCCTGGATCTGGTTCGGTGCGGTACTGATCGCGCTCGGTGGAGTCGCTGCTGCACTCGATCGGCGCTACCGGCGGCTCGCACGACGCACGGCTGCGGTCTCTGTGTCGGAGCCGCCCCACGAACCGGCGGCGGAGGCGGTGCGATGAAGCTGAAGCATCTGATTCCTTTTTTCATCTTCGTTGCGTTGCTCGGGCTCTTTGCCTATGCCTTTCGCCTCGATCCGCGGGAGGTGCCTTCCCCGCTCGTGGGCAAGCCGGCACCGACTTTCGCCTTGCCGCGGGTGGATGCGCCCGAGACGATCGCTGGGCCGGCCGACCTGCGTGGTCGGCCGTGGATGCTCAATGTCTGGGCCACGTGGTGCGTTGCCTGTCGTGAGGAGCACGCCATGTTGATGCGGCTCGCCCGTGAGGAGGGGGTGACCCTGCTGGGGCTGAATTACAAGGAGATCCGCGGCGATGCATCCTTGGATATGAGCCGGATTTCTCCACGGGAAGAGCGCGAGGCGGCGCTGCTGCGGGCGCGGGACTGGCTCGCCCGCCACGGGGATCCGTATCGGTTCTCCGTACTCGATCTCGAGGGGCGCGTGGCGATCGACTATGGTGTCTACGGCGTGCCGGAGACGTTCCTCATCGACGCCGAGGGCGTCATCCGCTACAAGCACATCGGCCCCATCGACGAGCGGGC
>JAQUGB010000139.1 GCA_028684345.1 Tepidiphilus sp.
CGAACGATCCGGATGGACGTCTTATCCACCCTAAAGGAGGCAACACCATGGCTCATCACGACAAACTTGCACAACAAATGGAATTCCCGCCGCAAATCCAGCAACCCAACGTCTTCCCCCTGTCTTGGCACGCCAAGACGCAGAAAATGGAAGAAATCTGGGATGCGGCGCAACGCGAAGTCTGGGATCCGAAAAAACTCCCGTGGGACACGCTCGACGTCGAGTCCTACAGCTGGGAAGAACGCGAGGCGATCGCCTACTGGTGGACGCTCTTGTCCGTGTTCGATGCTTCCGCGCCCCCCGTCTTCGCTGCGGCGCTCATCAAGACCTATGAAGAACACGAAGAAGACCCAGTGCGCCGCTGTTTCTTCTCGGTGACACGCGACGAACAAAACCACGAGCAGATGTGCGGTCTGGCGATCACCAAATTGCTGGAGCACGACGATCCGCTCACTTATCAGCCCAAGACCGATCTGGGCAAGCGCCTGCAGAAAAACGCCATGTGGCTCTACTACAACGGCGGTCGCTACTGGAACGGGTACAAGAACGCCGTGCCGAAGTATTCCCTCGCCGTGCTTTTTTCCTCATTCCTGATGGGCGAGATCGCCGCGGCTACCATCTTCAAGCAGATGCACGACAACAGCCGCGAGCTCGTCTTCAAGGAAGCCTTCCGTCACATCGGCCGCGACGAAGGGCGCCACATGGCGATCTGTATGGCGCTGATGGAGCGCGACTATCCGCGACTCGCCGCCGAGGACAAGGCGCTCGTCACCAAGCAGATCCGCGCCGGCTACCTCTTCCTCTCCGCGGTGCTCTTCGAACCACCGGAGGAGTTCTGGGACCTGCCCGCCGACTTCATCAAGAGTCAGCGGGAAGGCGAAGAAGTCGCACGCGGCGCCGGATTTGGCATCCCCACCTATGAGGCGAAGAAGGAGAACTGGCGCAACGCCATGCTCAACCTCAAGGGTGTGCTGGATCGCTACGGCATTCCCTTCCCTGCTATTCCGGAAGTCGGCATCGACGGCCAGGAAGTGACCGAAGTCGATATGGACTCGATCATCCCGGTCTTCTGAGCTTCGGCGGCCGCCTGCAGGGGGCGGTCGCGCCAAGGCACACCGACCGCCGGTGTCCTCCACGGACCCCGGCGGTTTCGTCGACCGGGGAACCCCATCACCCTTCAAGAGAGCGAACCCGAATGAGCACCCTCATCAAACTGCACCCTTCCGGCCGCCAGATCGAATCCCGCCCCGGCGAGACCGTGCTGGAATCCCTCGAACGGGCGGGCTACGCGCTGCCGAACAACTGCCGGGCCGGGGCCTGCGGCGAATGCAAAGTCAAGGTCCTCTCCGGCCATTTCGACCAAGGGGTCGTGCTCGACATGGCTCTGTCTGCCGAAGAGCGCAAGCAGGGCTTCGGCCTCATGTGCATGGCCAAACCCTTGTCGCCCGAACTGGTGATCGAATGGGGCACGGCCGATGCAAAACCCAAGCTCTTCCCGCCGCGCGAGAACCAGCGCTATACGGTGATCGACCGCGTGCCGCGCACTCCCCGCATCACCGAATTCCGCCTGAGGCCGTTGGGGCAGCCGATGCGCTATTGGCCCGGCCAATACGTCACGTTGAGCGACTTGGAAGGCAAGGTGCCGGCGCGCTGCTATTCGATCGCCAACGCGCCACGACCCGACGGCGAGATCGCGCTGCAGATCACGCGCATCGAGGGCGGGGTGACCAGCGTCTGGATCCACGACCACTTGCAGATCGGCGACATCGTGCGCATCAACGGCCCCTATGGGACTTTCATCGGCGACCTGTCGCTGGACACCCCCGTCCTGTGCCTGGCGGCCGGCTCGGGTCTGGCGCCGATCCGCGCGCTCACCGAAGCGGCCCTGCGCCGGGGCTACCGCAAGCCCGTCACGCTCCTCTATTCAGGAAAGACGAAAGAGGACATTTACGAGCTTGGCCTGATGCGCTATTGGGAGACCAAGCACCGCAATTTCACCTTCAAGGCCACGCTCACGCAGGAACGCGATCCTCAGTGGCTGCACGGGCGTATCCCGCAGATCCTGCCCGAGCTTTTTCCGACGCTGGCTGGCTACAACGTATTCATCGCCGGCAGCCCGGCCTTCGTGGCCGATTGCAGTACGGCGGTGCAAGCCCTGGGGGCGGAAGACTCGATGATCCACACCGAAGGCTACTTCGGCCAGGCGCAACCCTCGGTGGCGCCGGCCGAACAGCTCATGAGTGCGTGATGCTGCATGACCTGCCCGGGATCACTCGATCCCGAGCAGATACTGGATCAGTCCCTTGGCGATGAAGCCGATGAATCCTATTCCCAGGGCGAGAAAGAGCCACAGGGTACCGTACTTGCCGGCCTTGGACTTCCACGCCAGGTTGGCGATGATGAAAATCATGTAGAGGATGAAGGCCGGCACGAGGATCTTGAAGGCCAGGTCTTCGAGCTGGGGAAAGGTGAGTCCAAAAAGTACCGTGTCTTCCATGGGGAGGCTCGCTTGGCCGGATTCATCGATCCGGCCAATTTATTAAATTAAAAATCAATTAGACGCCGCGTTTCTTTTCGAGTTTCGCCGCGATGCGCAAGCGCAGGGCATTGAGACGAATGAACCCTTCGGCGTCTTTCTGGTTGTAGGCGCCGCGGTCGTCCTCGAAGGTGGCGATCGTCGGGTCGAAGAGGGAGTCGGTGGGCGAGTCGCGTCCCACCACCATGACGCTGCCCTTGTAGAGCTTGACGCGTACCCAGCCGTTGACCGTCTGCTGGGTGGCGTCGATGAGGGCTTGGAGCGCGCGGCGCTCGGGGCTCCACCAATAGCCGTTGTAGATCATCTCGGCATAGCGCGGCATGAGCTGGTCTTTGAGGTGCGCCACTTCCCGGTCCAGGGTGATCGATTCGATGGCCCGATGCGCCTTCAGCAGGATCGTGCCGCCGGGCGTTTCGTAGCAGCCGCGGCTCTTCATGCCGACGTAGCGGTTCTCCACCAGGTCGAGCCGGCCGATGCCGTGCTTGGAGCCGAGTTCGTTGAGCTTGCTAAGGAGCTCGTGCGGCCGCAGTCGCACGCCGTCGATGGCCACGAGATCGCCCTTCTCGAACTGCAGCTCGACGTACTGCGGCGCATCCGGGGCCTTCTCGGGAGCCGTCGTCCAGCGCCACATGGATTCTTCCGGCTCGGCGGCCGGGTTCTCCAGGTGCCGCCCCTCGTAGCTGATGTGCAGTAGGTTCGCGTCCATCGAGTAGGGCGAACCGCCTTCGCGGTGTTTCATCTCGATGGGAATGCCGGCCTTCTCGGCGTAGGCGAGCAGCTTCTCACGCGAGGTGAGGTCCCATTCGCGCCAGGGGGCGATCACTTTGATCTCGGGCATGAGGGCGTAGTAGCCGAGCTCGAAGCGCACCTGGTCGTTGCCCTTGCCGGTGGCGCCGTGGGCCACGGCATCGGCCCCGGTGAGCTTGGCGATCTCGATCTGGCGCTTGGCGATCAAAGGCCGCGCGATGGAGGTGCCCAGCAGGTATTCCCCTTCGTAGATCGTGTTGGCGCGGAACATGGGGAAGACGAAGTCGCGCACGAATTCCTCGCGCAGATCGTCGATGTAGATGTTCTCGGGCTTGATGCCGAGCTTGAGCGCCTTTTGCCGCGCCGGTTCGAGCTCCTCGCCCTGCCCCAGGTCGGCGGTGAAGGTGACCACCTCGCAGCGGTAGGTGTCTTGCAGCCACTTCAGGATCACGGAGGTGTCGAGCCCCCCGGAATAGGCCAGTACCACTTTCTTGACTTCGCTCATCGTCCTTTCCCATCGATCGTTCGCACACGATCCGGATGCGAGATGCACCGGGTCCCCAAAATATTTTTCAGAGCCTGCGAAGGAATCGTCGCGAGCGGTTCGAGTGCGAGGCGCACGGAGCGCAGCGACGAGACATATCGCGAAGATAGGCGAGGAGCGAGCACCGCGCAACGACGCAATCGGACCGCATAGCAGATTGATTCACAGGCTCTCAACTCTCCATCCGGCCGAGCACGAGATATTCCATCAGCGCTTTCTGCGCGTGCAGGCGATTCTCCGCCTCGTCCCAAACCACGGACTGCGGCCCGTCGATCACCTCGGCCGTAACCTCTTCGCCGCGATGCGCCGGCAGACAGTGCATGAAGAGTGCATCAGGCTTGGCCTGGGCCATCATCGCCGCGTCGACTTGCCAGTCGGCGAACGCGGAGAGACGGTCGTCGGTCTCGTGCTCGAAGCCCATGGAGGTCCACACGTCGGTGGTGACGAGATCCGCCCCGCGCGCAGCCTCCATCGGGTCGGCAAAGCAGCGGTAGTGCCCATTGGGGGTGACGCCTGCGAGATGCGGGTCGATCGCATAGCCGGGTGGCGTAGAGACGTGCACGGTGAAATCGAGCACTTCGGCCGCCTGCAGCCAAGTGTAGCACATGTTGTTCGCGTCCCCGATCCAGGCGACGGTCTTGCCGCGGATGGTGCCGCGATGTTCGATGTAGGTATAGACGTCGGCGAGCACCTGGCAGGGGTGGAACTCGTTGGTGAGCCCGTTGATCACCGGTACGCGCGAACGGGCGGCGAATCGTTCGAGAATCGCCTGCTCGAAGGTGCGGATCATCACCAGGTCGCTCATGCGCGAGATGACCTCGGCCGCATCCTCCACCGGCTCACCGCGCCCGAGCTGGGAATCGCGCGTGTTGAGATAGACCGCGAAACCTCCGAGCTGCTGGATGCCGGCCTCGAACGAGAGGCGCGTGCGTGTGCTCGCCTTTTCGAAGATCATCA
>JAQUGB010000140.1 GCA_028684345.1 Tepidiphilus sp.
TCCGATCTTGACAGGCAGGCTCGTGGGCGCGCCGCATTTTTCCGAGACGCCCTGCCTGAACCTGCAGCGCGAGGCGCTGGAATCGTGGAACGGGCTCCTCTTCCGCGGGCCGCGCTCGGCGGCGGCCGATCTCGCTGGCATGGAGCTTGCCCGCTGGTTCGACTTCTCCGGCTACAAGCTCGACCGGGTCGTGCGCCACGACTGCCACTACAACTGGAAGACTTTCGTCGAGGTGTATCTCGAGGATTACCACGTCGTGCCCTTCCATCCGGGGCTGGGCAATTTCGTCGATTGCAGCGCGCTCGAGTGGCAGTTCGGCGAATGGTACTCCGTGCAGCGCGTGGGCATTACGGCGCTCGACAAGCCGGGCACGCCGGTCTATGCGCGCTGGCACAAGGCGGTACTCGATCATCATCAAGGGAAACTCCCCGAGCACGGCGCGATCTGGATGCTGTACTACCCCAACGTGATGGTGGAGTGGTATCCCAATACCCTGGTGGTGAGCACGCTGTGGCCGGTTTCGGTGAGCGAGACGATCAACGTGGTGGAATTCTATTATCCCGAAGAGATCGTCGAGTTCGAGCGAGAGTACGTCGAAGCGCAGCAGGCGGCTTATATGGAAACGGCGGTCGAGGACGATGAAATCGCCGAGCGCATGGACCGCGGCCGCAAGGCGCTCCTGGCCGAGGGCAGGGACGAGGTCGGGCCCTATCAGGAGCCGTTCGAAGTGGGGATGCCGCATTTCCACGCGTTCTACCGCCGGATGATGGGGCTGGAAGGCGGCTGCTGAAGTAGCCGCTTGTCCCGTGTTCCTCGAGGCGCCTGCGGGCGCCTTTTTCATCGGCTCGCCGCAGGCGGATCGGCATCGGCCGGCCACAGCAGCCACAGGGCGACTTCGTCGCGCCTGCGCCCGGCCCGCTCGCCCGCTTCCTTGCCGCTGCCTTCATAGACGTCGACGCGCAGCGGCCCCTGGATGGCCCCACCCGTATCCTGCGCCAGCATCAGCCGGGCGAACGGTTGCGTGCCCGAGACCACGGCGTAGAGCGGCGCGCCCAGCGGCAGATGGGCCGGATCGACCGCGAGGCTGCGCTGCGGCGTGAGCGGCACGCCCAGGGTGCCGAGGGGACCGGGGCCGTCGGCGGGCAATTCACGGAAGAAGACATAGGCCGGGTTGGCGTCGAGCACTTCCCGACGCCGTTCGGGGTGGCGTTCGAGCCAGCGCCGGATTCCCTGTGCCGAGGCTTCCTGCAAGGTGAGCTCGCCGGAGTCGATGAGCAGGCGCCCGATGGAGCGGTACGGATGGCCGTTGTGATCGGCATAGCCGATGCGCAAGGTGGCGCCATCGGGCAGACGCAGCAGGCCGGAGCCCTGGATCTGCAGGAAGAAGAAATCGAGCTCGTCGGCCGCCCAGAAGAGCACCGGCGCAGGGAGCCGCTCGCCCAGGGCGCGGATCTCGGCGCGGTTGTAATAGGGGACGAGCCGATTGCCTTCCAGCCGGCCCTTGAGGCGTAGGTGCTTCGTCGCGGGCACGATTTCACCCAGATCCACGGTGACGAGATCGGCAGGGGGGCCGAGGATGGGGGTGCGATGACGGGCATCCGGCGTGCGGCTCGCGGCGATCAGCGGCTCGTAATAACCGGTGGCGAGCCCCGTGTCGCGGGCGCTGCCGTCGGGCTGCACCGCGACGAGCCGCCAAGGGCGCAGGCGCCGTTCGAGGAATCGGCGCAGCACCGCGTCCTCGCGCGGCTGTTTGCGTGCCTCGCGGCAGACGGCCTGCCAGGCGGGTTCGATCGCCTCGAGGCGGGGGCAACCGGCCAAGAAAGCATCCCAAGCCTGAGAAGGGCGATCGGCGCGCCAGCCCGGCAGATCGTCCCAGGCGCGAGGCTCGGCACGCAAAGCAGGCGCAGGCGTGGGTGGGGGAGCGGGCTGGGTCGTGGCAGGCGGGCAGATGCAGGGTTCGGGCGGCGTCGGGGGTTCCTGCCTGGTACAGGCGGCGAGGGAGAGCAGGAGTGCGAGCAGCAGGCTAGGGCGCGTGGCCAGTGGCGTCATGGGCGATCGAGAGCGGGAGGTCGTGCGCCGAGTATATACTCGGACACCGCGTAACCGTGGCGAGCGGGGGCTGGGCGAGGCGCCCGGAGTGCGCAATCCCAGACCCATCAACCGGATAGGCGAGCAGAGCATCCGGGCCTCGTGCGCTGCCTCCATGCCGCCGCGCAGTAGGTCATTCGCAGCGCCTACTCGTCCATCATGGTAACCTGCCCGATGGCAGAATCTTTGGGGGAGGGGAGCGATGCATCAGCCGAGCAGGAAAATTGCGCCGCCGTTGGTGCTGGCTTGGGTGTTGGCTTTGGTTCTGACGGGGTGGATCGAGGCGCACGCGGGGGATGAACCGTGGTCCGATCTGGACGAGGGCGGGCGCGACGGTATGGACGTCGGTCGCGTGGATTTTGCCCGTTTGCCGTTCGATCGGGCGATCGCCTTGGTTCATGGCACGGGCTCGCGGACGATCGTTTCGTTCGCAGATCCCAACTGCAGCTACTGCAAGGAATCGATGCGCGAACTCGATACGCTCGGGGACGTAACGGTCTACGTCTTTCTCTACCCCATTCTGGGCGAGGATTCACGAGAAAAGTCCGAACGGATCTGGTGCGCGCCGGATCGGGCGCGGGCATGGCGGGCGTGGATGCTCGAAGGCCGGTTGCCTGCCCTGGCGGCTTGCGATGCGAGTGCGATCGAAGAAAACCTCCGCCTGGGGCGAGAACTGCGAATCTCTTGGGTGCCGACGATCATTTTGCCCTCGGGAAAGCGCATTTCGGGGTTGATCCGTGCCGACGATCTCGGCGATCTGTTGACCGGGGAAGCATCGGGGCTTCGTCGTTGACGACACCCCGAGCGCCGGGTGTCGGGTTCCATGAGCGTTCGCGACGGCTTTCGCGGCGCCCTCGAGACACGACGCGGGTATACTCGGGGCCCTTGGTCGCGATGCTCGCTGGAGTGGGGAGACGATGGAAACGATGAACGTGCAAGGACTGGTGGCCGCAATCGAGCGCCTGGCCTCGGTGTTGGAGGCTCGGGCGGCCAGTCAGGAAACGGCGCGGGTGTGTTGGCCGGAAGAAGAGGGTTTGGCCTACTGGTATCGGCGGGTGGGCGGGCGCGGCGTGTTGCAGCCGGTGCGGCGGCCGCATCGTTTGCGGCTCGACGATCTCAAGGACATCGAGCCGCAGAAAGTGCGCGTGGTGCGCAACACCGAGCAGTTCCTCGCCGGACGTCCGGCGAACAACGTGCTGCTCACGGGGGCGCGGGGCACGGGGAAGTCTTCCCTCGTGAAGGCGCTGCTCACCGAGTACGCCGATCGGGGGCTGCGACTGGTGGAAATGGAAAAGGCCGATCTGGTCGATCTGCCCGACGTGCTCGCCTGCCTTGAGACGCGGCCCGAGCGCTTCATCGTCTTCATCGACGATCTCTCGTTCGAGGAGGGCGAACCGGCCTATAAGATGCTCAAGAGCGTGCTCGACGGTTCGGTGTGGGCGCAGCCGGACAACGTGCTCCTCTACGCGACCTCCAACCGGCGGCATCTGATGCCGGAGTTCTTCCACGAGAACGAGGGGACGCGCCACGTCGGCGAGGAGGTACATCCGGCCGAGGCGGTGGAGGAAAAAATCTCGCTCTCCGAGCGTTTCGGCCTGTGGGTGTCGTTCTACCCCTTTTCGCAGGAGGAATATCTCACCATCGTCGCGCATTGGCTGCGTTCGTTCGGCGCCGGTGGGGCCGAGATCGAGGCGGCGCGCGCCGAGGCGTTGCAATGGGCGATCGAGCGCGGCTCGCGTTCCGGCCGGGTGGCCTGGCAGTTCGCGCGAGATTGGGCGGGGCGACATGGCTTGCCGCGCAAGGAGCCTCGAGGGTGAAACGCGTGGAGGTGGCCGCGGCGGTGCTGCGGCACGACGACGGCGCCGTGCTGCTGGGGCAACGGGCAGAGGGAACGTTCTGCCCCGGCTACTGGGAATTTCCCGGCGGCAAGGTGGAGCCGGGCGAGACGCCGGCGCAGGCGCTGGTGCGGGAGCTGGCCGAAGAGCTGGAGATCGCTGTGGCGCCCGAAGACGTGCTGCCGTGGGTGGTGCGCGAGCACGCCTATGCGCACGCGCACGTGCGGCTGCATTTCTTTCGTATCTCGCGCTGGTCGGGCGAGCCTCGGGCGCGGATCCATGCGGCGCTCGCCTGGGTACGGCCGCCGGCGATGACGGTCGCGCCCCTGTTGCCCGCCAACGGCCCGGTGTGGAAGTTCCTCGCCCTGCCGGAGCGGATGTTGGTGAGCGGCGTGGCGGCAATGCTCGAATCGGGGGAGTCGCTCGCTGCGGCGCTCAAACGGCAGGAGGCGGCGCTCGTTCGCGCGCGCGCGCTGGGACCGGTGCTCGTGCAGGTGCGCGAGCCGGCGGCGCTCGCCGAAGTTCTGGTACGACGGCTGCGTCCCCATCTGGGGCCGGAAGATCTCCTGGTGCTCAATGGCGAGGTCGATGCCGCCCGGGCGCTGGGCACGGGGTTGCATCTGTCGCAGCGGCGCTTGGAAGCGCTTTCCCGGCGGCCCGAGCTGCCCTGGGTCGGAGCCTCCGTGCACGAGGCGTCCGCCTTGCGCCGGGCCGAGTCCTTGGGGCTGGATTACGCCGTCGTGGGACCGGTGCGGCCGACGCGTTCGCATCCGGGCGCGGCGGCGCTCGGCTGGCGGGGGTTCGAAGAAATCGCCCGGGCAGCGGCGATTCCGGTCTACGCCATCGG
>JAQUGB010000141.1 GCA_028684345.1 Tepidiphilus sp.
CCCGCCTGCTGGTGGGCACCGGCAAATACCGCGACTTCGCCCAGACGCGCGCGGCGATCGAGGCTTCCGGCGCCGAGATCGTCACCGTGGCGATCCGCCGCGTCAATCTCGGCCAGAACCCGGACGAACCCAATCTGCTCGACTACCTTCCGCCCGAGCGCTTCACCCTGTTGCCCAACACCGCCGGCTGCTACACGGCCGAAGAAGCCGTGCGCACGCTGCGGCTCGCGCGCGAGCTCCTCGACGGTCACACCCTGGTCAAGCTCGAAGTGCTGGGCGATGCCGAAACGCTCTACCCCAACATGCCCGAAACGCTCAAAGCCGCCGAGCGGCTCGTGGCCGAAGGGTTCGAGGTAATGGTCTATTGTTCCGACGACCCCATCCAGGCGAAGCTGCTCGAAGAGATGGGCTGCGTGGCCATCATGCCGCTCGCCTCGCTCATCGGCTCGGGCATGGGTATCCTCAATCCCTGGAACCTGCGCCTCATCCTGGAGCGCATCCGCGTGCCGGTGATCGTCGACGCGGGCGTGGGCACGGCCTCGGACGCGGCGATCGCCATGGAGCTGGGCTGCGACGGCGTGCTCACCAACACCGCCATCGCGCACGCCGGTGATCCGGTGCGCATGGCGAGCGCCATGCGTCTGGCGGTGGAGGCCGGGCGCGAAGCCTATCGCGCCGGGCGCATGCCGCGCAAGTTCTACGCCGCTGACCCCAGCTCGCCGCTCACCGGCGTCATCGGCAGGCCCGCGCCATGACGCAGGCACTCGACACGGAGCGCGGGCATCTATCGACCCGCAGCATCCGCACCTTCGTGCTGCGCCAGGGGCGGCTCACGGAAGCGCAGCGCCGCGCCCTCGACACCCTGCTGCCGCGCTGGGGCCTCTCTTATCGCCCCGAGCCCCTCGACGCGCCGAGCGTCTTCGGCCGCAGCGCCCCCCTCGTGCTCGAAATCGGCTCAGGGATGGGTGAGACCACGGCCAAGATCGCCGCCGCCAACCCCGGCACCGATTTCCTCGCCGTCGAAGTGCACGGCCCCGGCGTGGGAAATCTCCTCAACCTCATCGAGACCCAGGGGCTCACCAACCTGCGCGTCATCCAGCACGACGCACTCGAAGTGCTCGAGCACATGATCGCCCCCGGCACGCTCGCCGGCATCCACCTCTTCTTCCCCGATCCCTGGCCGAAGAAGCGCCACCACAAGCGCCGCATCGTCCAGCCCGGCTTCGTTGCGCTGGCCGCCGAGCGGCTCACCCCCGGCGGCTACCTGCACTGCGCCACCGACTGGCAGGACTACGCCGAATGGATGCAGGAAGTGCTCTCGGCCGAACCCCGTCTGGAATCGATCCATCCCGATCCCGCCGAACGGCCGTCCTGGCGCCCCGAGACCAAGTTCGAGCGCCGTGGCCGCGCCCTGGGACACGGCGTGTGGGACTTCGTCTATCGCCGCCGCGCGGAAACGACATGAGCCTTTGCCCTGAATCTCTCTTGCCTCCAGGAGCCCATTCATGAGCTTTCGCCCCCTGCGTGCCCTGTGGCGAGCGCTGCGCTGGTTGATCCTGCTGCCCTTGCGCCTCGTCGAGCTGCTCGGGCGCCTCGCCATTGGCCTCGTGGTGCTCGCTTTCCTCGCAGCCTTTTTCCTCAGCCAATGGGAACCGGCGCTCAAACTGCCGCCGCGCTTCGTGCTCACGCTCGCGCTCGACGGCGACCTCGTGGAACAGCCCCCCCTGCCCGAGGGCCTGCGCTCGCTGCGCTCGCTCGAAGAGAGCGAAGGCCCCATCGTGCTGCGCGACGCGCTCGATGCCCTCGATCGCGCCCGCACCGACGACCGCGTGCTCGCAGTGGCGCTCGATCTCAGCCGTCTGGGACGAGCCTCGCTCGCCCAGATCGAAGAGCTGCGTGCGGCGATCACCCGACTACGCCAAGCCGGCAAACCGGTACACGCCTACGGCGACCTGCTGCCGCAAAAAGCCTACTATCTCGCCGCGGCGGCGCAGGAGGTCACGATCGACCCCGAGGGCATGGTGCTGCTCCCGGGCGTAGCCCTCACCCAGAACTACTACCGCGATGCCCTCGACCGCATCGGGGTGCGGGTGCACGCGTTCCGCGTGGGCAAGCACAAATCCTTCGTCGAGCCCTTCACGCGCAACGACATGTCGCCCGAAGAGCGCGACGTCACCCAGGACCTGATCGGCGGCATCTGGCAGCGCCTGCTCGACGACCTCGCCCAGGATCGCTCGCTCGCGCCTGCCGTGCTGCGCCGCTACAGCGAGCGCTACGACGAGGTGCTCGCCGCACACGAAGGGGATGCGGCCAAAGCCGCCCAGGCCGAACGGCTGATCGATCAGCGCAAGAGCTACGAAGACTGGTACGCCGGGCTCCTCGAACAGTATGGGCGCGAAGGCGACCCAGCCGGAGACGTCGCGTTCGACGACTATCTACGTGCCACGACGCCGCCCCTGCCCTCGGCCACGACCCCCGTGGTGGCCATCCTGCCCATCCAAGGCACCCTCGTCGATGGTCCGCCGCGCGACGGGTTTGCCTCGGCCGACAGCATCGTCGACCGGCTCGACGACGCCGCCGATGACGACTCCGTCAAGGCCGTGGTGCTGCGCCTCGACACCCCCGGCGGCAGCGCCTTCGCCGCCGAACGCATCCGCCGTGCCGTGCTGCGCGTCAAGGAAGCCGGCAAACCCGTGATCGTTTCCATGAGCGGCACGGCCGCCTCCGGCGGCTACTGGATCGCCTCGGCCGCCGACGAAATCTTCGCCGACCGCTTCACCCTCACCGGCTCGATCGGCGTCTTCGCCCTCTTCCCCGAAGTCTCGGGGCTACTCGACAAGCTCTCCGTCAATACCGATGGCGTCACGACCGGGCCTTTCGCCAACGGCTTGGATCCGCGCGTGCCTCTGACAGAACCCGTGGCACGCGCGATACAAGCCGGGATTTCCCATGGCTACCGCCGCTTCCTCGCCGTGGTCGCCGAGGGGCGCAAGCTCCCGGAAACCGAAATCGAGCCGATCGCCCAAGGGCGCATCTGGACCGGTGAAACCGCCCAGAAGCTCGGCCTGGTCGACACCCTCGGCGGGATAGACTCCGCTCTCGAACGCGCCCGCGAGCGCGCCAAGCTCCCGCAGGCGCCGGCACGCTGGCTGCTGCCGCCGCTCTCCGCTCGCGACGTGCTCATGAAGCTATTGTTCGAGGGTCGTAGCGACGAATTCGAAACACGCCTACAATCGCTCGGGCTGCTCCCGCCCGGCGTATCGCTCACCGAACCGCGCCGCCTGCTTCGCGCCTTCGACGACCCTCGCGGCCTCTATGCCCATTGTCTGTGCGCCGCGCCTTGAGGAAAGGACCCTCCATGCTCCGCCCCCCCGAAATCGACGCCTTGATCGCCAACAACCGCGCCTGGGCCGAGGCCATGCGCGCGCGCGATCCCCACTTCTTCGAACGCCTGAAAAATATCCATCAGCCGGAATTCTTCTGGATCGGCTGCTCGGACGCCCGCGTGCCCGCCAACGAACTCATCGGGCTCACCGCCGGCGAAGTCTTCGTGCATCGCAACATCGCCAACCAGGTGCAGGCGGCCGACCTGAGCTGCGCGGCAACCATCGAATTCGCCGTCTCCCGCCTGCGGGTGCGCCACATCCTCATCGTCGGGCATTCCGACTGCGGCGGCGTCAAGGCCGCCATCCGCGCCGACGCCCCCGAGCTCGTACAGCACTGGGTGCATCCCATCCGCGAACTCTACCTGCAGCACCGTGCCGAGCTCGACGCCCTGCCCGAACCCGAGCGCACCCACCGCCTCGTGCGCATGAACGTCGTCACCCAGATCGAGCGCCTGGCGCAAAATCCCGTCATCCGCCGCGCCTGGGATCGTGGCGAGGGGCCGATGCTGCACGGCTGGATCTACGATGTCGGCGACGGGCTCCTCGAAGATCTCGGTGTATCGCGCGGACCGCAAGGTTGAGGAAAATTCCCGGGAAAAATTTCCTGATCGATCCTAGAATGGAGGGGCCAAAAAAACCCTGAGCCCCCATGGAATCCCGCACGAACCTCGCCCGTCGTCGCTGGGTGCAATCGCTGATGAGCCTTGCGCTCGGCGGGAGCGTCGGCGCGCGCGCCGCCGAGGAAGCGCAACCCCTGCGCTTCGGCATCCAGCCTTTTCGTACGGCCGAAGTCCTTCTCACCTTGCACAAGGGGCTGCTCGACACCCTCGCCCAGGCACTGGGTCGGCCGCTGCGCTTCTCCACCCGCCCCACCTACGATGCCTATACCAAGGCGCTCCTGGCGGGCGAATTCGATCTGGCCATCATGCCGCCGCACGTCGCCGTCTGGCTCGCCACCCGAGACGACTGGGAACTCGAAGCCAAATACGAAGCGCGCCTGACGGCGCTCCTCGTGGCGCGCGATGCGCCTGCCTTAGCCGATCCCGAGGCGCTGCGCGGGCGGCGCATCGCCCTAGGGGACCCCGACTCGATCGTCGCGCTCGTCGCCCGCGAAACCCTCGACCGTCTCGGTCTCGTGCCCCAGCGCGACTTCACGCTCGTGCTCACCGCCTCACATGGCGCCTCGATGCAGGTGCTTGCCAACGGGAGCGTCGATTACGCCATCGTCGCCAACACGGTCTATGGCCAGTTTCGCGCCAAATACCCGTCGCTGCAGGCCGTCCCCTTCGGTCCGGACGTACCGCATCTCATGGCGGGAGC
>JAQUGB010000142.1 GCA_028684345.1 Tepidiphilus sp.
CCTTGATGGCGGCCTACGCCG
The DNA here is from genome assembly GCA_028684345.1 of Tepidiphilus sp. Classification (GTDB taxonomy): domain Bacteria; phylum Pseudomonadota; class Gammaproteobacteria; order Burkholderiales; family Rhodocyclaceae; genus Tepidiphilus. The sequence continues at coordinate 22 of JAQUGB010000142.1, forward strand.
CCAACGACTGGGGAGCGGCGCATCGTCTCTGGCAGAACGCCATGACCGAGGCCGCGCACGCCTTCTGGCACGAACTAGGCATCCTGCTCTCCGACACGCCGCGCGCCTGGAAGGCGATGGCGCAGACGGAGCCCGAATTCCATACCATCCTCCGCAACCACCAGGAGAACCGCGATGCCGCATGAGCAAAGCGTCTCGCCAGACAACCCCCCACGAGGGTCGACGCAGCCCCGGGTGCAGGCGTTCGTCGAACACCTCGCGAACATCTGCGAAGACCGGGGCGCGCGCGCCACCCTGCGCCGCTCGGCGGCCTTTGCGCCGGGCGAGGACGTGCGCGCCTTTCCCTTTGTCGAGCCCTTCCTGCCCGACGAGGCGCCCGCGAGCGAGCGGCGTGCGTTTTACCTCTGCGCCATGCTCTTCGCGATGCACGGTCAGCACCAGGAAGGTCGTTCGCTCGCCCGGGCCTTCGGGACGCTATGGAGGAAGAAAGACCAGCGCCCCAGCCTCGAAAAGCGCTTCATCGCGCTCCTCGAAGCCGATGCCGACGGCCTGTCCGAACATTTGCGCCAGATCGTCATGCTGCTGAAGGAGGAGGCGTTCGACCATGCGGCTTTGCTCACCGACTTACGCGAACTCATGAAGCCTTACACCACCGAGCGGCAAAACCGTATCCGTGCCCGCTGGGCCAAGGACTTTTACCGCAGCGAAACCCGCGCGACCGACGCCTCCACCGCAGCCGACACGTCCGAACCCGCCGCAACGCCTCTACCTTGATCCCGACGACTTTCAGGAGAATGCCATGCCCCCTTTCATCGAAATCCACATCATCCAGAACATCGCCCCCAGCAACCTCAACCGCGACGACACAGGCGCGCCCAAGGACGCCATCTTCGGCGGATTTCGGCGCGCGCGCCTGAGTTCGCAGGCGCAGAAGCGGCCGGTACGCCGGTTTTTCCGGGAAAGCCGTTTGATCGCGCCGCAGCATCTGGGCTTGCGGACCAAGAAAGTGATGGCGCGCTTGTCCGAAATGCTGCTCACCCGGGGACGTGAGGCGCCCGACAATGCCATTCGTCAGGCGCTCGCCGCCATCCACATGAAGCTCGACGACAAGGGCGAGGCGCAATACCTGCTGTTCCTCGCCGAAGATGAACTGGCGCGTTTCGCCGACCTTATCGACCGCCATTGGGATGCGCTCAACATCGAGGCGGATGGCAAAAAATCCAAGAAAGACGCCAAATCGACGCTGCCCAAGGAGGTGATCGCCGAGGCGAGCCGGATTCTCGACGGCGGGCGGGCTGCCGACATCGCCCTTTTCGGCCGCATGCTCGCTGATCTGCCGGGCGCCAACCAGGACGCCGCCTGCCAGGTGGCGCATTCGATCTCCACCCACGCGGTCGAGCGCCAGTTCGACTACTTCACCGCGGTGGACGATCTTGCCACGCCCGAGGAAAGCGGTGCGGCGATGATCGACAACGTCGAATTCAACTCCGCCACTCATTACCGCTACGCCGCGCTCGACCCGCTGAAACTCCTCGCCAACCTGCAAGGCGACGAGGAACTCGCACTGGCGAGCGTGCGCGCTTTCATCGAGGCGTTTGCGTGCACGCTGCCTTCCGGCAAGCAAAACAGCTTTGCCGCGCACAATCCGCCCGCTTTCGTCGGCGTGGTGCTGCGCCAAAAGATGCCGATCAACCTCGCTAACGCCTTCGAGCAACCCGTTTTCCCGCAGCGCGACCGGGCGCTCTCCGCGCTCTCGGTCGAGCGGCTCGCGCATCAGGAAAAAACCCTGGCCCAAGCCTATGGCGAAGAAGGACCGTGGGCCGTGCTCGATCTCACCGGTGCCTGGGATGCGGGCGGAACCGCCGTGGTCAAGCTCGCCGACCTGGCCGAATGGGCGGCACGGCAGGCGGCGGAACGCTACGCGGCGCGAGGCTGAAAGCCATGCCGACGCTGCTTTTGCGCCTCGCCGGCCCCCTGCAATCCTGGGGTACGACGAGCCGATACGACGAGCGTGATTCCCAGCTCGAACCGAGCAAATCCGGCGTGCTGGGGCTGCTCTGCGCTGCGCTGGGCCGCGACCGGCATCTGCCGGTGGATGACCTCGCGCGGCTACGCATGGGCGTGCGGGTGGATCGGGAAGGCGTGCGGGTGCGCGATTTTCAGACCGTACAGGGCGTGCTCAAGCGCGATGGCAAGGCGGATGCCGATTCGACCATCATCAGCCCGCGCTATTACCTGTCCGACGCCGTCTTCCTCGTCGGGCTGGAAGGCGACGAGGTGGATTTTCTCCGCTCGCTCCAGGCGGCGCTCCATCGTCCGGTCTGGCCGATCTTTCTCGGCCGCAGGAGTTGCCCGCCCGGATTGCCCGTGGCCCTGCCCGACGGCGTGTGTGACACCTCGCTCGAAGAGACTCTGCGCCGCCATCCTTTGCTCGTGGGCGGCGAGGAGGGCGCACGGCCTTTGCGCGTCGTCCTCGAAAACCCCGATGACGGCGAAGGCGCGCTACGCCTCGACCAACCCATCGCGCCTTTTGCCGAGCGGCGTTTTGGCGCGCGTTTCGTGCGCTCGGAGGTCTGGACATGCCCCTTATCCTGAGCCGGCTGGTGCTCGATCCGCGCGACCATGCCGCGCGCCGTGACGTGGCAAACCCCTATGCGATGCACCAGACGCTCGCGCGCGTCTTTGCCGAGCACCCGGATGCTCCGCCAGCGCGCTTTCTCTGGCGCCTGGAGCCGGGCGGGCCGTTCGATCGGCCCACCGTCCTGATCCAGAGCGATCGAGCCGGGAACTGGGAGCGCTTGCCACCACGCTATGGGCATGCCCAAAGCAAGCCCTACGACCCCGCGCGCCTGCTGCAAACGGGGCGCGAACTGCGTTTTCGGCTGTATGCCAACCCGACCCGGGCGCGGAAAGTCGACGGGACGCCCGCGCGTCGCGGGCAGCGCGTGGGGATCCACGATGACCTCGAGGCGCTGGCATGGCTCGATGGCCAAGGCCGAACACGCGGAGGTTTCACGCTGTGTCGCCTCGAGCGTGCCGCGGTGCGAGCCGGCGAGGCGTTTTGGTCGGACCCCGGCGCGAGCGGCGAAACGGAGGTGCCGACCCTGTTCGACGTCCAGGTACGTCGCTCGCGTTGGCGTTTTCGCAAACCGGGCACCGACGCCGCGGCTTGGCTCACGTTCGACGTCGCCTACTACGACGGACGCATGGAAGTGACCGATCCCGGGCGTCTTCTGCAGATCATCGAACAGGGGCTTGGGCGCGGCAAGGCGTTTGGCCTGGGGCTGCTATCGGTGGCGCCGTGAGGTCATCGTCATGAACGAACCGCTGCCGCCACCGCGCCCGATACCGATCAAGGAGCGCCTCTCGGTGCTCTACGTCGAGAAAGGGCAGCTCGACGTGCTCGACGGCGCTTTCGTCGTCGTGGATGTCAACGGGGTGCGCACCCATATCCCCGTGGGCGGCGTGGCCTGCCTGATGCTGGAGCCCGGCACGCGCGTCTCGCATGCCGCCTGCGCGCTCGCGGCGAGGGTGGGTACCTTGCTCGTTTGGGTGGGTGAGGCCGGTGTTCGCCTCTATTCCGCCGGGCAACCGGGCGGTGCCCGTTCCGACCGGCTGCTGTATCAGGCAAAGCTCGCCCTGGACGATGAGCTGCGCCTCAAAGTCGTGCGCCGCATGTTCGCCATTCGCTTCGGTCAAGAGCCGCCGCAGCGACGCTCCGTCGAGCAACTTCGCGGCATCGAGGGGGCGCGCGTGCGCGAAATGTACAAGCGGCTGGCCGAACGCTACAAAGTGCGCTGGGTGCATCGTGACTACGATCCTGAATCCTGGGAGGCCTCCGACCGACCCAATCGCTGCCTGTCGGCTGCCACCGCAGCGCTCTACGGCGTCACCGAAGCGGCGGTGCTTGCCGCAGGCTATGCACCTGCGATCGGTTTCATCCACACTGGAAAGCCGTTATCCTTCGTCTACGATATCGCGGACCTTTTCAAATTCGATACCGTCGTGCCGGTCGCTTTCGAAGTGGCCGCCTCGGCGAAGGCGAACGCCGAGCGGGAGGTGCGCCTGCGCTGCCGCGACGTATTCCGCCGGACGCGGCTTCTCGAAAAGATCATCCCGACCATCGAGGATGTGCTTGCCGCCGGCGGCATCGCGCCTCCTGAGCCGGCGCCTGACCAAGTGCTGCCGGCCATTGCCGACAAGGAGCCTTTGGGCGATGTTGGTCATCGTGGTTGAGAACGTCCCGCCCCGGCTACGGGGTAGATTGGCCGTCTGGCTGTTGGAAGTGCGTGCTGGCGTCTACGTCGGCAATTACTCGCGCAGGGTACGCGAGGAGATCTGGCGCCACGTCGAAGCCGGCGTCGGCGAGGGCAACGCCGTGATGGTCTGGCGCACGAACAACGAGGCAGGCTTTGAATTCGTGACGATAGGGGCCAACCGGCGCGTGCCCGTCGAACTGGACGGCGTCCAGCTCGTGTCGTTCCTACCGCCAGAGCCGGTGTCGCCAAACGGTGGGTCGGCGGTAGGTTAGCGGGCAGTGTGCAACTTATTTAAAAACATGGGAAAATTTCAAGTGTGTTCCCCGCGTGCGCGGGGATGAACCG
>JAQUGB010000143.1 GCA_028684345.1 Tepidiphilus sp.
GCGGTACCCATCGAAATGGCCGATCTGGCTCACGAACTCAACAAGATGCTGGACCGGCTGGAAGACGCGTTCACGCGACTGTCGGAGTTCTCGTCGAATCTGGCGCATGAGCTGCGCACCCCCCTGAGCAACCTGCTGACCCAGACCCAGGTCGCGTTGGCTACCCGGCGGGATGCCGATACCTACCGGGAGATCCTGGCTTCCAATGCCGAGGAACTGCAGTGTCTGGGCCGCATGGTGTCCGATATGCTGTTCCTGGCCAAGGCCGAACGCGGGATGATGCTGCCGAACCGGGAACGTTTCTCGGCAGCCGAGGAAACGCACGCCCTGATCGAGTTCTATGAGGCGGTCGCCGAGGAGAAGGGCGTCAGACTGGCTCAGCGTGGTGAGGGCGAGATCGTCGGTGATCGCTTGATGTTCCGCCGTGCCCTGAGCAATCTGCTTTCGAACGCGCTGCGCCACACCCCGCCACATGGCGAGGTCACGATCGAGATCAGCCAGTCTTCCCAAGCCACCCGGGTGAGCGTCGAGAACACCGGCGAGGACATCGACCCGAGGGTACTGCCGCGCCTGTTCGATCGGTTTTACCGTGCTGACCCATCGCGGTCACATCCGGAAACCGACGGCGCAGGGCTGGGATTGGCGATTACCCGCGCCATTATGCAAACCCATGGAGGATCGATCAGCGTGACGTCCGCGCAGGGCAGGACCCGGTTCTGCCTGGAGTTCCCAGGCGGAACCTGATGAGGTGAAGCAGTTGGGGCGAGCCAGCCCAAGTGCCTTTGGTCTGTGCGCTTTCGCAGAGGCAATGGCCCCGATCGCTGTTGAACCGACCGGGCTGACGGCTCCCGATCACGGATCAGCGTGAACGCTACGAAGAGTTTGAGAGAACTCGGGGGCGTGATCATGCGCCGGGGCCCGGTGCCATGGAGCGGCTTTGCCGTCATGTACCGAGGTGGCCTTGCTCTTGGCGATCCACGTCCTGACCGAGATCATGACTCGGACATGCGCTTTGCAACCACCTGCGCGCGAAAACCTCGGCCGGCTCCGGACGGGCGAAGTAATACCCCTGTGCTTCGTCGCAACCCAATGCCAGCAAGTGTTCCGCCTGCGCTGCCTCTTCCACACCTTCGGCCAGGGTCTTGAGGCCGAGGCTCTTCGCCATGGCAACGATGGCGGACACAATGGCGAGATCGTTGCGATCGGTCAGCATGTCCCGCACGAACGAGATGTCGATCTTCAGTTTATGAACGGGAAATCGCTTGAGGTAAGCCAGTGAGGAATACCCGGTGCCGAAATCATCGATGGACAGCGCAAACCCGGCCGAGGTCAGGGCGCGCGTGACCCTCCATCACCGAGATCGCGGCAGCCGAGAGCATTGACCGGGGGCATGCAAGTCGGATCGCGCAACTGACCCGGCTTGCACCTGACATCGTCGAGGCGTGCGTGGTGGAAAAGGCAGTCGGGCTTGTGCTGGAGCGCCTGATCCGGCGAGCCTTGCCATTGGATTGGGCAGCGCAGCGTGAAATTCCAGGGCGGGAATTCAGTCGTTGATATTGCCGGGGCGGCATGTCCCGCGCTCGCCTGCTTCAGGCACCGAGGCGCAGGATGCGCCGCGCACCGTTCAATACCAGCAGCGCGATGAGCGAGCCAATCACCAAATCGGGGTAACGCGATCCTGTCCAGGCGACCAACGCCCCGGCCGCGATCACCCCCAGGTTTGCCAGCACGTCGTTCGTGGAGAAAATCCAGCTTGCCTTCATGTGAGCGCCGCCTTTTCGATGACTGGAGATCAAGACAAGGCAGGTAACGTTTGCAATGAGCGCAACGAGCGCGATCCCCATCATGAGCGGTGGCTCGGGCTCGCTACCAAAGACGAAGCGGCGCAGCACCTCGGACATTGCGCCGAGCGCGAGCAACAGTTGCAGCCAGCCTGACAACCGCGCCGCCTTCAGCTGGTGCCCGGTATCACGGCCGACGGCGTAGAGCGCGAGCCCGTAGACGGCGGCATCCGCGAACATGTCCAGTGAGTCAGCCATGAGCCCCGTGGACTGCGCAATCCACCCGATCGTCACTTCGACGACAAACATGGCGGCGTTGATGGCAAGCAACCATTTGAGAACGCGAGACTCTTGCTCGGAGGACGGCTGGCTGTCGCTTTGCCCATCGACAGTGTGCGGGCCATTCGATTCAGTTGACGCAATGAGACGGGCGCCCAAGCCGAGACTTTCAAGCTTGCTTGCAATGGGTTCGACGGGGCCGTCGTGAAAAACACGCAACTCGCGCTTGCCAAGATCGAACTCGAGTGCGGCCAGCCCGCTCGTATTCTCGAGCGCGAGCCGGATCATGCGCTCCTCCGAAGGGCAGTCCATCTTCGGCACCGAGAACAGACTCATCCTTCCCGTCCCGGTCGGCGTGGCACCCGTCATGGACTCCGCCTTCCGCTCGGACGCACATCCGCAGGATTTCTGGCATTCATCAGTCATAGTCATTGGTCCTTGATTCTTCTCGTTCCTGATCCGGCGAGGCTCTTGCAGAAACCAGCAAGCATCCGGAGGGTATTTTGAGATTTAACACTCTATAGCTACTATAGAGTCAAGTCGATGATAAAAAGGGGTTGCAGCTATGCAGATCGGAGCGCTTGCCCGGCAAACCGGGTGTCCGATTCAAACGATTCGCTTTTATGAGCAGGAAGGACTCCTGCCGCCCCCGTCCCGGAGCGCGGGCAATTTCCGCTTATATGGCGACGCGCACGTCGAACGCTTGCTTTTCATTCGCCGCTGTCGTTCGCTGGACATGACGCTCGACGAGATTCGTGTGCTGTTGCGCCTCAAGAACGTGCCAACCCAAGATTGCAGTGAGGTCAACCGTGTTCTTGAGGCACACATCGAGCAGGTCGCGGTGCGTATCCAGGAACTGAGCGCACTTGAGCAGCAGCTCAGATCCTTGAGGGAAATGTGTTCCGAAGGCAGAAGCGCCGAACAGTGCGGCATCCTGTGCGAACTGTCTCAACCAGTATCTGCCGCCGAGCTCGCCGTACCTTGATGCAAGACGAGGTGAGCAGTGCAGATTCGGTAACCAACGGCCGACCAATTCACAATCGCAACCCGGAAGCCGGAAACCCGCGCCAGTGCTGGCTCTGGCTCGGTGAACGCTCACGAGCCCAGCAGAGAAAAACGGCAGCAGAGAGGCGAGAAGTACTCCGAAACGGCGTCGTTTGGCGGTGCAGCGCTCACGAGGCAACGGGCCGGAACCGCGCCAACACTGGCGCTCAGGGCAAAAAAATCCCAACCGATAAGGGTTGGGATTTTGGGTTTTGGTGGTGGAGTATCGCCGCGAAATGAACCAATGATCCGTGGGAACTGCGTGCCTCTCCATGAACGGCGGGCCGGGTGGAGGATGGTCGGGACGCATTCCTTGATCGCTTACTCCGCCGGGTTTCCTCGACCTCCCCGATCGGCCTCCCTGAACTCGCCCGCACACGGCCACACCCGCCATGTCGCCTTGGCTGGTTGCGCGAACAGCGCCGTAATGGTCTGCCGCAGCGCGAATGGAGCACAGACCATGTCGAACGACCACGCCTTCACCGAAACCGAGCTGGCGCAGCGCTGGAACATCAGCGTCAAGACACTCCAACGCTGGCGCAGCGAGAGTCGCGGGCCGCGGTATTACAAGCTGTCCAAGGCCGTTCGCTACGCGCTCGAAGACGTCCTCGCCTACGAAGACGCGCAGCGACAAGGCATGCCGATCGGTGCCGACCCACCCGTCGCTCCGAGCCCTCCACCCATCGAGCCACCTGCACCCACGCCGGCCGTCGTGGAACCCAAGCGATATACGCTTCGTGAGGCTTTCGATCTCGTGTGCCGGCACGGCAGTTTGGAGGCGGCGGAGGCCAGCATGCGGGAGGTGAGCAATGATCTCCAGCGCTGACCTCAACAGAGCCCGGGAGGCCGATGCGCGAGAACAGGAACTGCGTCGCGGCCCCCGCTCCCAACTGCCCAAGATTCGCTACCCGGTGCTGAGTGAGCTTCAGCTTGCGGCGAGGTGGAACGTCACACCCAACACGCTGCAGCGCTGGTGCGCGGAAGGGATCGGACCGCCCTCTTGGCGGATCGGCAAGCAGCCCCGCTATCTGGAGTCGGAGGTCGATGCTTTCGAGCGCAAGGCCCAAGTGGCGCGCAAAGCGGTCGCCGGCAGCGCGTTGTCCCGATCATCGCCGACGGCGCTGAAAGAGGCCATCGAATGGTCGGCCGCGTTCTGGCCGCCCGCAGGTGAGCGCATCCTGCTCGACTGCCATGAGGTCAGCAGCATCACCGGGCTGCCCACGTACTGGCTCGCCGAGCGGAGCGAGCGCAGCCGGCTCAGCGTCCCGCACTACGTGCTCGGCGGCAAGGTCATCCGCTTTTGCATCGAGCAGATCTTTCGATGGGAGCTCGACCACCTGGTGCCGCGTGGCAGCAACGACCTGCCGAGTAACCTGTGAGGGTCTTCGGGCGACAATGCGTTTGCATTGACATGGCAATGCGGATGCATTACACTTATTCTGATAGCAGCCGGAGAACCGCCATGCCCGCCACCCTCGAAGCCGAATCGACGCTGACCGATCGCTATCAGACG
>JAQUGB010000144.1 GCA_028684345.1 Tepidiphilus sp.
GCAGCGGCGAGACCGAGCTCTTCATCACGCCGGGCTACGAGTTTCGCGTGGTCGATGCGCTGGTGACCAACTTCCACCTGCCCCGCTCGACGCTGCTCATGCTGGTGTCGGCGCTCGCCGGGCTCGAGCGCATCCGCCGCGCCTATGCCCATGCGATCGAACGGCGCTACCGCTTCTTCAGCTATGGCGACGCGATGCTCATCCCGCGCCGCTTCGCACGCTGACTTCCGGTCATCGAGGAATCCCCATGAGCGACACTCCCGCCTTTACCCTGCTTGCCACCGACGGAACCGCCCGGCGCGGACGGCTCCAGTTGGCGCACGGCACGGTGGAGACCCCCATCTTCATGCCCGTGGGCACCTACGGCACCGTCAAGGCGATGACTCCGGCGGCGCTCGAAGACGTAGGCGCGCAGATCGTGCTCGGCAACACCTTTCACCTCTGGCTGCGCCCGGGGCTCGAGGTGATCCGCCGCCACGGCGGCCTGCATCGATTCATGGGCTGGAATCGGCCGATCCTCACCGATTCGGGCGGTTTCCAGGTGTTCTCGCTCGGGGCGCTGCGCAAGATCAGCGAAGAAGGCGTGCGCTTTGCCTCCCCCATCGACGGGGCCCGCTGTTTCCTCACCCCGGAACTCTCGATGCAGATCCAGACCGTGCTCGATTCGGACGTGGTGATGATCTTCGACGAATGCACGCCCTACCCCGCCACCGAAGCGCAGGCGGCCGAATCGATGCGCCTGTCGCTGCGATGGGCCAAACGCTCGCGGGACGAATTCGACCGGCTGGGGAACCGCAACGCGCTCTTCGGCATCGTGCAGGGCGGCATGTACGAGGGGCTACGTGACGAGTCGCTCGCCGGGCTCATGGAGATCGGCTTCGACGGCTATGCCATCGGCGGACTCTCGGTGGGCGAACCCAAGGACGAAATGCGGCGCGTGCTCGAATACGTCGCGCCCAAGCTGCCGCAGACGCGACCGCGTTACTTGATGGGCGTGGGCACGCCGGAAGATCTCATCCACGGTGTGGGCGCGGGCGTGGATATGTTCGACTGCGTCATGCCCACGAGAAATGCACGCAACGGACTACTCTTCACCCGCTACGGCGACGTGAAGATCCGCAACGCGCGCTATCGCGAGGACACCGCCCCGCTCGACGAGACCTGCAGCTGCACCACCTGCCGCCATTTCACCCGCGCCTACCTGCACCACCTCTACCGTACGGGCGAAATTCTGGCGAGCATCCTCAATACCACGCACAACCTGCACTTCTACCTGACGCTCATGGCGGAGCTGCGCGCGGCGATCGAGCAAGGAAACTTCACCGAAACGGCGGCGCGGATCCTTGCCGAACGTCAGCGCGGCGTATAGGGAGGCGCGATTCAGGCGAAAATATTGACCGAATTGCCCAAGTGCGGCGGATTCGAAGCCGATATCGGCGCTTGTTGAATTTGCGGCAGCGCCGAGAGCAGCGCCTGCGCCGTGCTCTCCTGCACGTCGAGTGCTTTTCTCAGCACGGCGGTGCCGACCTGATCCTGCAGCTGCGCTTGCTGCATGGCGGTCATCATGCTGGCGACACTGACGGCATCCATGACGCACCCCCTTCTTTGATCCGGCTCATAGGGACATTGTAGATCATCGAAGCATTGCCGTGTTCCCCTGTCGGAACGACCAGCCCGCAGAGGTCGTATCATTTCCCTCGTCTTCGCCCGATGTTTCAGCGCAGCACCGCCACCGCTTTGATCTGCGCCCATACGGTTTGCCCGGGATGCAGATCGAGCCGGGCCGCGGAACGACGCGTGATCCGCGCGAGCAGAGCGGATTCTCCCACCGTGAGCCGCACCAAGGCGTCGGCCGGGTGTTCATCCTCGCCGATTGCTTCGACCCTGGCCGGCAACACGTTGAGCACGCTGGCATCCTGATGCGGCGAGCGCGCAAGGCTCACGTCGCGCGCGAGCACCCGCAAGCGCAAAGGGGCACCCAGGGGTAGATTTTCACGGCGTACCCACAGCCTTCCCCCGGGAAAGGAAACGCACATCAAGGCCCACGTTTCGTCATGCTCGGCAAGCTTCCCCTGCAAGACCACACCGGCCTCCTCGCCCAAGCGAATCGGCGTATCCAGGCGCACGAGCACCTCGGACAAGGGGCCGCTGGCCAGTACCTTGCCCTCGCGCAAAACCACTAAGTGATCGGCCAGGCGCGCGACCTCGTCGGGCGCGTGGCTGACGTAGACGATGGGAATGTCGAGCTCGTGCGGCAGACGTTCCAGGTAGGGAATGATCTCCTCCTTGCGCCCGACGTCCAGGGCCGAGAGCGGCTCGTCCATCAGCAAGAGGCGCGGCGAGACGGCCAAGGCTCGGGCGATGGCCACCCGTTGGCGCTCACCGCCGGACAAAGTCTGGGGACGACGCTCGAGCAGTGGGGCGATCCCCAGCAACTCGATCGCCTGCTCCAAGGCGATGCGCCGCTGCGCCGGCGGGACACGCCGCAGACCATATTCGACATTGCCGCGCACCGACAGATGGGCGAAAAGGCTCGCCTCTTGGAAGACCACGCCGATCGCCCGGCGATGCGTCGGCACGAAAACTTTCTTGGCATCGTCTTGCCAGATTTCGTCGGCAAAGCGCACGAACCCTCGCGGGCGCATCAAACCGGCCAAGGCCCGCAGGCAGCTCGTCTTGCCCGAACCCGAGGGGCCAAAGAGGGCGCTCACACCCCGTCCGGGCAAGGACAAAGACACCCTGAGCGAAAAATCGGCGAAGTCGGCATGCAACTCGGCCTCGATACCGGCGTGCATCATCGCTTTCTCTTCCCGAAGAAGTTGAGCAGCAGCAAGACGGCAAAAGAGAAGAGGACGAGGACGAAGGCGAGCCAATGCGCCTCGCCATATTCCATCGCTTCGACGAACTCATAGAGCTGAACCGAAGCGACGGTCGTTCTGCCCGGGATATTGCCCCCGATCATCAGGACGACGCCGAATTCCCCCATCGTATGGGCGAAACTGAGCACGCCGGCAGTGAGAAAACCCGGACGGGCGAGCGGCACGGCCACGGTGAAAAAGCGATCCCACGGCCCGGCGCGCAAGGTGGCGGCCACCTCCAAGGGGCGATCGCCCAACGCTTCGAAGGCATTCTGCAGAGGTTGAACGAGAAAGGGCAAGGAAAAGATCACCGAACCCACCACGAGGCCGGAAAAGGAAAACGGCAGCAGCCCCCAACCGAGTTGCTGGGTGAGCCAACCCACCGGTCCATGGGGTCCCATGAGGAGCAGGAGATAGAAACCGATCACGGTGGGTGGCAGGACGAGCGGCAAGGCCACGACCGCGGCAATGGCCTCCTTGAAGCGGGAGCGCGTGCGTGCGAGCCACCACGCGAGCGGCGTTCCTATCAAGAACAACACCAACGTCGTCACCGCGGCCAGACGCAGCGACAGGGCCAAGGCCGCCCAAGCGCTTGAGCTCATCGCACGAGCTCACTCGAAGGAATAGCCATAGCGCCGGATGATCGCCCGCGCCGGTTCGCGCTGCAGATAGGAAAGGAGTTCATGCGCGGCCGGTTGGTCCTTGCCTGGGATGAGCAAGACGGCATCTTGTCGGATCGGATCATAATCTTCTTGCGACACCAACCACGCCGATCCCTTCACTTTTCCGTCTTCATGGACTTGCGACAACGCGACGAACCCGAGCTCGGCCGCCCCGCTCACGACGAATTGGTACGTCTGGGTGATCGATTGGCCCCTGACGATCTTCGGTTCGAGGCGCGCGGCAAGTCCTCGTTTCTGCAGGACTTGCATCGCCGCTTTGCCATAAGGAGCGAGCTTGGGATTGGCCACGGCCAAATGCGCGAATTCGCCCGTCTCCAGGATCTTGCCTTGGGTATCCACCAGAGGGCCGGGGCTCCACAGCACCAGTTTTCCCACCGCGTAGGTGAAACGCGTACCCGGCACGGCGTAGCCATCGCGTTCGAGGGCGGCCGGTGTCTTGTCGTCGGCGGCCAAGAAGACCTGGAATGGGGCGCCATGGACGATCTGGGTGTAGAAACCGCCGGTCGAACCGAAACTCAGGCTCACCTCATGCCCCGTCTCGCGCTCGAAGGCGGCGGCGATCTCTTTCATCGGGGCGCTGAAGTTGGCCGCCACGGCCACGATCACTTCGGCAGCCCAAGTCGGCGAGGCCATAGCCCACAGGCCAAGGAGGAGGCAGAGCGCCTGCAGACGGGGTCGACCCCGAGACGAAACCCGTTGCTCAAAACTTGGCTCCATTCCCTCTCTCCTCCCTGATAAAGCTTCAAGTGTAGCGCCAAGGGGCAAAAAAAGAGCCCCGCTCGCGCGGGGCTCCCGGATCTCGATCCCTGCTCCCGGAAAGGAGCAGCGCGAGAAATTACATGTCCATACCGCCCATGCCAGCCATGGGGTTGGCGGCGGGTTTGTCTTCCGGCAGCTCGCCCACCATGGCTTCGGTGGTGAGCATCAGGCTGGCGACGGAGGCAGCGTTTTGCAGCGCGGTGCGCGTGACCTTGGTCGGGTCGAGCACGCCCATCTCGATCATGTCGCCGTATTCGCCCGTGGCGGCGTTGTAGCCGAAATTGCCCTTGCCTTCGAGCACCTTGGCCACGA
>JAQUGB010000145.1 GCA_028684345.1 Tepidiphilus sp.
GAGGCAGGCGCCATCCGCCGTCACAGGGCTCCAGGGTGTGCACCGGCGCGGCGATCGCCACCTCGCTGCCGCAACGCCCCAAAGTACGAGTGAGCGGTACGGAGAACCATTCGACGAAGGAATCGGGCAACTGGACCCATTGCCGTTGGAGTCTCGTACCCAGCGCAGCGGCGAGAAGGCGGGCGAGGCGGGGCAGGGGGGTTTCTTCGGCCGCCGTGAGACACAGAAGACGACACAATGGGCGCCACAGCAGACGAAGTCCTTCCTCGCCGCCCCAAGGCAGCGCCGCCTGGGTAAGCGGCACGTCGGGCAGGGTGCTTGCGCCGTGCCGGCCGGCGCGCAGCAGCCGCCTCAGGGCTCGGCCGGCCGCGCGCCGTGCCGCGCCAGAGAGCATCCCCTCCGGCTCGACCCATACTTCCAGTCCGCCCCAGCGCGTGCGCAGGATGACCGTCCCGGCACCGGCCACCGACCATGTCGGCGCGATCGTCCTCAAGCGGCGTGGCGACAGGCCCAGTCGGCGGGCACAGGCAAAGAGATGGGGGCTTGCCCCCCACAGGGGCAGGATCTCCGCGCTCAGGCAGGACGTTCCCGCGTCCAGCCGCGGCGCGCGCTCGAAGACCGCCACTCGGACCCCGGCTTCTGCCAGGCGCAGTGCACATACCAACCCTGCCACCCCTGCGCCGATAATCGCCACCTTCATCGACCGGGTTTCCGCCGCCAGCCGCGCCAGGTCAGCCACAGCTGCCGCAGCGGAGGCAGCTCGAGGCGACGATCGAGCAGCCGATAGTCGAGGGTCTCGGCCTCGGCGAGTAAGGCTTCCGTGAGCGTGCGCCGTGCCATCAGCGGGCGCAGCGCCTCGCGTATTCCCGGCAAGACCATTTCGTCGACGGCACGGAAGTGGTGCCGTACCCGCTCGGCCTGGGCTCGCATCAGCGCCGCAAAGGCTTCGCTCCAGCGCCCCTCGAGGATCTGCTCCGCGGGCACGTCGTGGCGCTGCAGTTGTTCCACGGGTAACAGAATGCGGCCGGCGCGCGCGTCCGCGCCGACGCCGAGCAAGAGTTCGGCAAGCGCCAGTCCCATGCCCAATTCCTGGGCCGCCTGTTGCGCCTCGCGCTCCATGCCGCCCAAGGCGCGCACCGTGAGCAAGGCGGGCACCGCGCCCAGGCGATAGGTCAGTTGCTGCAGCTCGGCGCTGGAGGCGCAGCGCATCGTCGTCGCCCTCAGCCTCGCGGCGAGCACCAGCTCGTCGAAGAAAGCCCGTTCCCAGGGCATGTCCGCCAGCACGAGGCGCAACGCTCGCGTGATGGGGTGGGTCGGTGTTCCGGCAAAGGCGGCTTCGACTTCGTTCGCCCACCAGGCAAGGGTCGTAAGGGTCACCTGAGTTTCACGGCAGGAATGCACGACGTCTTCGAGCGCGTCGATGAGGGCGTAGAGTACGAAAAGCGCCTCCCGTCGGGGGCCCTTCAGAAGCAGCAGGCTGTAGTAGCGGGCGTTGGGACGGCGGGCGAGACGTTCTCGGCAATGCTCGATGTCTGGAATCATCCTCGGACCTGGAAACCCTGAAGGGCGGCGGGTTTGCCGTATCGGGTTTTGCAGTAAGATCGGCGAAAAGTGTCTGCTTCGATGCACACCTCGAAAAACCGTCACGAGCAGTCGCCGGGCGACACGCCCGTGGGCCCATCCGTGTAGCGGAGAGCGCTGCCATGCGGCCACGCTGTAGATCATTCGAGGTGTCCCTATGATACCCGAACCTCTGTCGGAGTTCTTGCAATGAGCTTTTCAGCCGATACCCTTCGCGACACGCTGGCCGCGATCCCCGATCCCAACCTCGGCACTCCTTTGGGTAAAAGGGCGATCGCCGGGATCGAGCTCGCCGACAGCACGGTGCGCGTGCGGCTCGCTCTGGATTATCCCGTGGCGAAGATGGGAGAGGCGGTGCGCGAGGCGGTGACGCAAGCGCTCGCCCGGCTGCCCGGCGTGGCGTCGGTGCAGGTCGAGCTTCTTTCCCGCATCGAGATCCACAAGATTCCGCCCGGCACGCAACCCCTGCCCGGGGTGGCCAACGTGATCGCGGTGGCTTCCGGCAAGGGCGGCGTGGGGAAGAGCACCACCGCGGTGAACCTCGCCTTGGCGCTTCTGGCCGAAGGTGCGCGCGTGGGCGTGCTCGATGCCGACATCTACGGCCCCTCGATTCCCCAGATGCTGGGTCTGGGGCATCAGCCGCCGGAATCGCGTGATGGCAAGAGCATGGAACCGCTCATGGCCCACGGCCTGCAGGTCAATTCCATCGGCTTTCTCGTCGATCCCGAAACGCCCATGATCTGGCGCGGACCCATGGCTTCCCAGGCGCTGCTGCAGCTGCTCACGCAGACGAACTGGCACGAGCTCGATTATCTCGTCGTCGATCTGCCGCCGGGCACGGGCGACATCCAGCTCACCCTGTCGCAGAAGGCGCCGCTCACCGGCGCGCTCATCGTCACCACCCCGCAGGACATCGCGCTCCTCGATGCGCGCAAGGCGGTGAAGATGTTCCAGAAGGTCAATGTCCCCGTCCTCGGGCTCGTCGAGAACATGAGCATCCACGTCTGCTCGAACTGCGGTCATGCCGAGCCCATCTTCGGCAACGGCGGGGGAGAACGCATGGCCCAGGAGTATGGTCTGCCGTTCCTGGGGGCGCTACCGCTCGACATCCGTATCCGCGAGGAGACCGATTCGGGAACGCCCACCGTCGTGGTCGAACCCGAGGGCCCCCTCGCTGCGCGCTATCGTGACATCGCCCGGCGCGTGGCGCTTGCGCTTGCGCGCCAGCCGCGCGACCTCAGCCACAAATTCCCTACCGTCGTGGTGCAAAACCGCTGAGTTTTGGCGTACACTTCGCGGCAATTCTGGGCGCGCAGGGTTGCCGGCCGCGCCGTTTTCGACCAAGGCCACGAACGGGAGTACGATGAGCATCAAATCGGATCGCTGGATACGGCGCATGGCGCAAGAGCACGGCATGATCGAACCCTTCGCGCCCGAGCTCGTGCGCCAGACCGAGCGCGGCAAGATCGTCTCCTACGGCACCTCGAGCTACGGCTACGACGTGCGCTGTGCCGACGAATTCAAGATCTTCACCAATATCAATTCCACCATCGTCGACCCCAAGGCCTTCGACGAGCGCAGTTTCGTCGATTTCAAGGGCGAAGTCTGCATCATCCCGCCCAACTCCTTCGCGCTCGCCCGCACGGTGGAATACTTCCGCATCCCCAGGAACGTCCTCACCGTCTGCCTGGGCAAGAGCACCTATGCGCGCTGCGGCATCATCGTCAACGTCACGCCGCTCGAACCGGAATGGGAAGGCTACGTGACGCTGGAATTTTCCAACACCACGCCGCTGCCAGCAAAAATCTACGCCAACGAAGGCGTGGCGCAGATGATCTTCTTCGAGTCCGACGAAGTCTGTGAAACCTCCTACCGCGACCGCGGCGGCAAATATCTCGGCCAGCGTGGCGTGACGTTGCCGCGTCTCTGAGTCGCCTCCGGGTCTTCGATCCATGCCGTTTCTTGCTGCGAGGGCGGGTCCCATGCGCTTCCATTTCCCTATCGTCATTATCGACGAAGACTTCCGCTCCGAGAATGCGAGCGGCCTGGGCATCCGGGTGCTGGCCAAGGCGATCGAAGCCGAAGGCATGGAAGTGCTCGGCGTGACCAGCATTGCCGATTTCTCCTCGTTCGCCCAGCAGCAGAGCCGCGCCTCCGCGTTCCTGCTGTCGATCGACGACGAGGAATTCCAGGCGCCGGAAGATGCCGCACGCGCCATCGCCCGGCTGCGCGGCTTCGTGCGCGCCGTGCGCTTTCGCAACCACGACATCCCCATTTTCCTCTATGGCGAGACGCGCACCAGCCGCCACATCCCCAACGACGTGCTGCGTGAGATGCACGGCTTCATCCACATGTTCGAGGACACGCCCGAGTTCATCGCGCGCTACGTCGTGCGCGAGGCGCGCAATTACCTGGAGAGCCTGCCGCCCCCCTTCTTCCGCGCGCTCACCCATTACGCCGCCGACGGCTCCTACTCCTGGCACTGCCCTGGGCACTCGGGGGGCGTGGCCTTTCTGAAGAGCCCGGTGGGACAGATGTTCCACCAGTTCTTCGGCGAGAACCTGTTGCGCGCCGACGTCTGCAACGCCGTCGAGGAACTCGGGCAGTTGCTCGATCACACCGGACCGGTGGCGGCCTCCGAGCGCAACGCCGCGCGCATCTTCCACTGCGACCACCTTTATTTCGTCACCAACGGCACCTCCACCTCGAACAAGATGGTGTGGCACTCCACGGTGGCGCCCAACGACATCGTGGTGGTCGACCGCAACTGCCACAAGTCGATCCTCCACGCCATCATCATGACGGGGGCGATTCCCGTCTTCCTGCCGCCCACGCGCAACCACTACGGCATCATCGGCCCGATTCCGC
Organism: Tepidiphilus sp.; assembly: GCA_028684345.1. Taxonomy (GTDB): domain Bacteria; phylum Pseudomonadota; class Gammaproteobacteria; order Burkholderiales; family Rhodocyclaceae; genus Tepidiphilus. Next base: position 4,450 of record JAQUGB010000145.1, read on the forward strand.
TCGAAGAGTTCGAACCGGCCTCGATCCAGGCCAAGATCGATGCGCACCCCTTCATCGATCAGGCCAACAGCCGCACGCCGCGCATCCTGACGATCACGCAGTCGACCTACGACGGCATTGCCTACAACGTCGAGACCATCAAGCAGAAGCTCGACG
>JAQUGB010000146.1 GCA_028684345.1 Tepidiphilus sp.
TCCAGCGCCAGCACGTCAACGTGACCATGCCGCGCGCCAAACTCGCCAGCACCTACGCCAACTCCATCCTCGCCAACCTGGAAGTCACCAGCCAAGGCTACGACGAGGCGCTGCTGCTCGACACCCAGGGGTTCGTGGCCGAAGGCGCCGGGGAAAACCTCTTCGTGGTCAAGGATGGGGTGTTGTATGAACCCGAGATCGCCGCGGCGCTCACGGGCATCACCCGCGACACGGTGATCCGCATCGCCGAGGAACTCGGCATCCCCTTCGTGTCGCGCCGGCTCACGCGCGACGACATCTACATCGCCGACGAAGCCTTCTTCAGCGGCACCGCCGCCGAAATCACGCCGATCCGCGAGCTCGACGACCGCGTCATCGGCGAAGGCAAGCGCGGTCCCATCACGGCCCGCATCCAGCAGCGTTTCTTCGACATCGTCGCTGGCCGCGCGCCCGAGTACGACCACTGGCTCGCCTATCTCTAAGGAGCGCATCCATGAGTGCCCCCAATCCGCTCGAGACCGTGCGCAAAGAGCGCGAGCTCACCGTGCGCGCCGAAGATCTGCCGCTGCACTGCCCCCTTCCCGGCGAACCGGTCAATCTGCTGCATCCGCGCGTCTTCCTCGACCCCACGGCCGAAGGCGAAGCCGTCTGCCCCTATTGCAGCCGGCGCTTCCGCTTCGAAGGCCCCCTGCCCAAACACCATCACTGATCCCCGTGCGAGCCCCTGCGATGACGCTTCCCGACGCCAGCATCTTCAAAGCTTACGACATCCGCGGTATCGTCGACGAAACCCTCACCGAAGACGCCTCCCGTGCCATCGGTCGGGCGATCGGCAGCGAAGCGCGCCGGCGCGGCGTGGAGGCGATCGTGGTCGGGCGCGACGGGCGCCTGTCGGGCCCACGGCTTGCCGCGGCGCTCGCCGAAGGGATCATGGCTGCGGGGGTGGACGTCATCGATATCGGCGCCGTCCCCACGCCGGTCACCTACTTCGCCGCCGAGCATCTCGGCACGCGCTCCTGCGTCTCGGTCACCGGCAGCCACAATCCGCCGCAGTACAACGGCTTCAAGATGGTGCTCGCCGGCGAGACCCTCTTTGGGCCGCTCATCCAGGATCTGCGCCGGCGTCTGGCCGAAGGCGACCTGGAAAGCGGCGCGGGGCAGCTGCGCCGGGCCGACGTGCGCGAAGCCTACTTCACGCGCATCACCTCCGACGTCAAGCTCTCCCGCCCCATGAAGGTCGCGGTCGACTGCGGCAACGGCGTAGCCGGGGCCTTCGCCCCGGAGCTCATCGAACGGCTCGGCTGCCGGGTCGACGCGCTCTTTTGCGAAGTCGACGGCACGTTTCCCAACCACCATCCCGATCCGTCCAAACCCGAGAACCTGCGGGATCTCATCGCGCGCGTGGCCGCCAGCGACGCCGAGCTGGGACTCGCCTTCGACGGCGACGGCGACCGGCTGGGCGTGGTCACCAAAAGCGGCAAGATCATCTTCCCCGACCGGCAGATGATGCTCTTTGCCGCCGACGTGCTCTCGCGCCATCCCGGCGCCCAGATCCTTTTCGACGTCAAATGCTCGCGCAAGCTCGCCGAGGTCATCCGCGCGCACGGCGGCGTGCCGCTCATGTGGAAGACCGGGCATGCGCTTATCAAGGCGAAACTGCGCGAGACGGGGGCGCCGCTCGCCGGCGAGATGAGCGGGCACATCTTCTTCAAGGATCGCTGGTACGGTTTCGACGACGGCCTCTATGCCGCCGCGCGCCTGCTGGAAATCCTCTCGCGGCACGAAAATCCGAGCGCCGTGCTCGAGGCGCTGCCCGACAGCATCGCTACGCCCGAGCTCAATGTCAAAATGAAAGAAGGTGAGCCGTTTGCCCTCATCGAACGGCTGCAAGGCTACAGCGGTTTCACCGGTGCGCGTGAGATCATCACCATCGATGGCGTGCGCGTCGAATACCCCGACGGCTTCGGCCTGGCGCGCGCCTCCAACACCACCCCGGTGGTGGTGCTTCGCTTCGAGGCCGACACGCCCGAAGCGCTCGCGCGCATCCAGGAAGACTTCCGCCGCGCCCTCACGAGCGTGTGGCCGGGGGTGGAACTTCCGTTCTAGCGGACAGGGGTCGGGTCGTCGGTGACGATGGCCCCTGCCAGATTGTCGACGACGACGGGGCTCGCGAAATACTCGACCGAAGGCTCGCAGCCGTATTTCCCGCGAACGAAGTCCCGCCATTGGGGAGAATAAGCGCGATCGGCGTCCTCGCGCGAACGCCATAGGTAAACGCCGCCGGCGGTACGTCCGTCCTCAGAGAGGATATAGTACTTGCGCAGGAGCCCTTCGAGGTCACGGTAGCGCGGCGCCGTCGCCAGAAACACCTCCTTCGCCGCTTGTGGCGTGAGGGGCTGCGGCAGTGCGAAACGCACGATCGCGGTGATCATCGCTTTCTCCTCAGTATTCCAGTTTTGCCAGCGCCCACGCCTTGCCCTGCGCGAGCGCCTCGTCGAGCTTGGCGGCATCGCCGCCGCCCGCCTGGGCGAGTTCAGGGCGACCGCCGCCGCGCGCGCCCATCGCCTCGGCCGCGACCTTGACCCAGTCGCCGGCCTTGAGGCGGGACGTCACTTCCTTGCTCACAGCCGCGAGCACCACGGCCTTACCCTCGATCACGGCCCCGAGCAGCACCGCGGCCTTGGGCAGGCGGGAACGCAGCGCGTCGGCGAGTTCGCGCAGCGTCTCGGGCGAATCGGCCTCCACCCGGCGCACCAGCAGTTTCGCCTCGCCCGCGGTCTCGGCCGCGGCGGCAAGCGCCACCGCTTCGGCCTGGGCGAGCCGCTGCACGAGCCGCGCCCGCTCGCGCCCGGCTTCCTTGACCTGCTCGAGCAGCGCTTCCACGCGCGTCGGCACCTCCTCGCGCGCCACCTTGAGCGCCTGGGCGAGCCGCCCCAGGCTGCGATCCATGCCTTGCACCCAGCGCAGCGCCACTTCGCCCGCCGCCGCCTCGATGCGGCGCACACCGGCGGCGATCGCGCTCTCGGCCACGATCTTCACCAGGCCGATGTCGCCGGTGCGCGCCACGTGGGTGCCGCCGCACAGCTCCTTGGAGCTGCCGATGGTGAGCACCCGAACCGTCTCGCCGTATTTTTCGCCGAAGAGCATCACCGCCCCGCTCGCCTTGGCCGCTTCGAGCGGCATCACCTCGGCGCGCGTGGGAACGTTGGCGAGCACCTCGCGATTGACGAGCCATTCGATGCGCTCGATCTCTTCCTGGGTGAGCGGCTGAGGGTGCGCGAAGTCGAAGCGCAGGCGATCGGCATCGACGAGTGAGCCTTTCTGCTCCACGTGCGGCCCCAACACTTCGCGCAAAGCCTTGTGCAAGAGGTGCGTGGCGGAATGGTGCCGCGCGGTGGCGGCGCGGGCCTCGGCATCGACCCGGGCGCGCACTCGCTGCCCCAGCGCGAGCCGCCCCGTGCGCACCACGCCGTAATGGCCGAACACCTCGGCCTGGATCTTCTGCGTATCCTCGACGGAGAAGATCCCCTCCGGAGCGCGCAGCTCGCCGCGATCGCCCGCCTGGCCGCCGGATTCGGCATAGAACGGCGTGCGATCGAGCACCACCACGCCCTCCTCGCCCTCGGCGAGTTCCTCGACCGGCGCGCCGTCGCGATAGAGCGCCACGATCTCCCCCTCGTCTTCCAAGGTCTCGTAGCCCTCGAAGCGCGTCGTCGGCCCTTCGTATTCGAGCACCGCCTGCATCTTGAATTTGCCCGCGGCGCGCGCCATGGCCTTTTGCCGTGCCATGGCTGCGTCGAACTCCGCCACGTCCACGGTGAAGCCGCGCTCGCGCAGCACGTCGGCGGTCAGATCCAGCGGAAAACCGTAAGTGTCGTGCAGCTTGAAGGCGATCTCGCCGTCGAGCTCGCTCTGGCCGTTGGCCTGCATCTGCGCGATCACGGCTTCCAGCAGCGACATGCCGTGCTCGATGGTGCCGAAAAAGCGTTCCTCCTCCTGCTTCAGCGTCGCCTCGATCACTGCCTGGCGCGCCACGAGCTCGGGATAGGCCTCGCCCATCTCGGCCACCAGCGCCGGCACCAGTCGGTGGAAGAAAGGCGCGCGCACGCCGAGTTTCCAGCCGTGGCGGATGGCGCGGCGGATGATGCGGCGCAGCACGTAGCCTCGTCCCTCGTTGCCGGGGATGACCCCGTCGGCGATGAGGAAAGAAGCGGCGCGGATGTGGTCGGCCAGCACCTTGAGGCTGGGCTGATCGCGGTCGGCGCAGCCCGTGAGTTCCATGGCTGCGGTGATGAGCCGCTGGAAGAGGTCGATCTCGTAGTTCGAGTGCACGCCCTGCAGCACCGCGGCGATGCGCTCCAGCCCCATGCCGGTGTCGACGCTGGGCTTGGGCAAGGGATGCATCTCGCCCTGCTCGTCGCGGTTGTACTGCATGAACACGAGATTCCAGATCTCGATGTAGCGATCCCCGTCCTCGTCGGGCGATCCGGGCGGGCCGCCGGGCACTTCGGGGCC
>JAQUGB010000014.1 GCA_028684345.1 Tepidiphilus sp.
GCCGAACGGCTGCTCGCCGCGCTCGAACGCCAGCACGAACGCGTGCCCGACGATCCCGGCGTGGACACGCAGCGCCTGCGCCGCATGGTCGACGCGCTCATCCCCGAGCCTTTGTGGCAGGGCGTGCTCGATGCGCTGGCGAGCCAGGGCAAGGTGGCGCGCAGCGGCCCCTGGTGGCATCTGCCGGGGCATGCGACCCGGCTCGCGGCCGAAGAGGAGGCGCTCGCGGCGCGGCTGCTCGCCCGGCTCGAAGCGGGCGGATTCGATCCGCCCTGGGTGCGAGATCTGGCGCGCGCGGAAGGAGTGCCGGAGGAGACGGTGCGCACCCTGCTGCGCAAGCTCGCGCGCCGCGGCGAGGCGGCGCAGGTGGTCAAGGATCTCTTCTATGCCCCACGGCGAATGCGGGAGCTCGCGGCGATCGCCGCCGAGCTCGCCGCGGCCGAGGGCGGAGTGCAGGCGGCGCGTTTTCGCGATGCCACGGGCTTGGGGCGTAAACGGGCGGTACAGATCCTGGAATTCTTCGATCGCATCGGCTACACCCGCCGGGTGCAGCGCCGTGGCCAGGATGCGCACCTGTTGCGCGGCGATGCCGGTTCCGTCTTCAGCTGAGGGAGGCCGATTCGATGCGGTAAGAGAAATGCTCCGGATCGAGGCTGTCGAGGACCTTGCCGCCCACCCGCGCCTGCGGATACATGAAAAAGCCCGACATCATGCTCGGTCCGAAGCGCAGGTCGTTCTCGTCGTTGAACGCCACCCAGTTCATCTCCCAGCTGCCGAAAAGCCGTTCGCGCAGCCCGGCGATCTTCGGGTCGTCGAGCGGCAGTTTTTCTTCGAGCACCGCCTTGCGCACGTCCGCCGGGTCGACGGGGACCCAGCCGAACTCGGCCACGTAGAATTCGGCGCGGCAGTGCTGTGCGCCGGTCACGTCGCCGCTGCGGCCCAAGGACTTGAACAAGCGTGAGTCGGCCACGCGGATGCCGTAGATTTCGCGCGCGGGGATGCCGACGGCCCGGCACAGGCCGACGTAGAGGGTATTGATGTCCACGCATTTCCCGCCAAGGTTTCCGCTCTCGAGCATGCTCTTGACGTCGCCCAGGCCGCAGCCGCGCACCTTGGGATCGCGGAAGGAGTGTTCCACCACCCAGTCGTAGATCGCGCGGGCTTTCTGCAGCGGGGTTTCCGCTCCGGCGCTCGCTGCCAGCGCCGTGTCGCGCACGATGCCATCGAGCGGCACCCGTTCGGTGGGCTGGAGATAGCGTTCGAGTACCGTCTCCTGCTCGGGGGTGGGTCGGGGCGGCCGGTGCCAGTCGATTTGCCGATCGCGGGTGGCGACTTCGATGCGCACGCTGGCGCGGCGCTCGGCGGCTCCACGCCAGCGGGCGAAGAAGGCCTCGGCGCGCCCCAGCCGCCGCACTTCGGCCGTGTCGGCATTGCTCTGCCATTGCGGGATCTCGGCGCGTTGATAGTCGCTGAAGTTCTGCGGCAAGGGCAACCACAGCTCGGCTTCGAGGCCGGGTTCGGCAAGTTCGACGTGGTAGGTGAGCGCGAAACGGCGCCAAGATCGCGAATCGGCCGAGTCGGCAGGCGAGGCTTGGAGGGTTGGCAGGCGGGTGAGCAGCAAGGTGCCGCCCGCCAGGCCGAGAAACTCGCGTCGATCCATGGGTGGGTCCTCCGCTGGGGGTCAATGTTTTTTCTTGGGTGGGTTGCGGTATATTGTATCGTTCCTGCGGCGGACGGGACGCATGTCCTTACCCGCCGCAGGAACGATATCCTGGTTTTCCCGAGGAAGGCATCCGTGTCCGGTGGCACGGCCGGGCTTCAAACCCGGTTGGGGGCGTCCGACGCTCCCAGGTAGGTTCGACTCCTGCTGCCTTCCGCCATCTGGCGTATCATTGCCCCATGGACGAGATCGCCGCTTCCTTCCCTGCACGCCTGCACGCAACGAGCGAACCCGCGCGCCTCGTGCTCGAGGGGGCGTGGACGGCGGCCGGGATGCGGGCCGAGGTACTCATCGCGGCCGCCGCGCAGGCCTTGTCCGCGCTTCCCGAAGGACCGGTTGCGCTCGAAGCGGCCGCGCAGGCCGAGGTCGACACCGTCGGCGCCCTGGTGCTGGAGCACATCGCGGCCGAGGCGGGGCGCCGGGGCCGTTCGCTCGATTTTTCGGGGTTGCCATCGAACTGGCAGGCGACCTTGGCGCTGGTCGAGCGCGCCGGCGAACATACGCCGCCCCCTGCGCCCGAGCCTTTTTCCGGCTTCGCCTACATCGGCAAGGTCGCCGTCGACCTCGCGCGCCATTACCGGGACATGTTGGCGTTCATCGGCGAGGTCACGCTGCATCTGCTGCCGCTGCTCGTACGGCCCTGGCGCATCCGCTGGGATTCGGTGATCGTGGAGATCGAGGCAGCCGGCGTGCGGGCGATTCCCATCGTGGCCTTGCTCTCCTTTCTCATCGGCGTGGTGCTCGCCTACCAGGCGGGGGTGACGCTCGATCGGTTTGGCGCCAACGTCTTCATCGCCGACATGATCGGGGTCGTCGTCATGCGGGAGATGGGACCGATGATCGCCGCCATCCTCGTGGCCGGACGCACTGGATCGAGCTATGCTGCCCAGCTCGGGTCGATGCGCGTCACCCAGGAGATCGACGCGCTGCGCTCGCTCGCGCTGCCGCCGGTCGAGATGCTGGTGATCCCGCGCTTCCTTGCGCTGGCGATCACGCTGCCGCTACTCACCACCTTGGCCAACGCCGCCGGGGTGCTGGGCGGAATGGTGGTGGCCACCGGCGGTTTCGGGCTGGATTGGACGGTCGGTTTGCAGCGTCTGGGGCGGCTGGAGAATACCCATTATTGGGTGGGACTGGTGAAGACGCCGGTCTTCGCCACGGTGATCGCCCTCATCGGCTGCCAGGCAGGCATGAGCGTGCGCGGCTCGGCGCTGGAAGTGGGGCGGGCGACCACCTCCAGCGTGGTGCAAGCCATCTTCTGGGTGATCGTGCTCGATGCGATCTTCTCCATCGCATTTCGGCGGTTGGGGCTATGAGCGAGGTAAGCGAAGAGACGCCGGCGATCGAGGTGCACGGCCTGTGCAACCGTTTCGGTGCGCACGTGGTGCACGAGGGGCTCGACCTGGTGGTGCCGCGCGGCAAGGTGGTCTCGCTCGTGGGCGGCAGCGGCAGCGGCAAGACGGTGCTGCTCAACAACCTCATCATGCTCACTCGCCCGGCGGCCGGCTCCATCCGTATCCTGGGGCGGGACGTGGAGGCGCTCGGACGCGAGGAGCGTATCCGGCTGCAGCTGCGCCTAGGGGTGATGTTCCAGCAAGGGGCGCTCTTTACCTCGCTCACGGTACTGGAGAACGTGATGCTGCCGCTTGCCGAGCACACGCGTCTGCCGCGGCGGCTGCGCGAGGAGGTGGCCATGCTCAAGATCCGCCTGGCTGGGCTGGATGCGGAGGCGGTGCACCGCTATCCGCGCGAGCTCTCCGGCGGCATGACCAAGCGCGCGGCGCTCGCTCGGGCGCTCGCGCTCGACCCCGAAATCCTCTTTCTCGATGAGCCGACCTCGGGGCTCGACCCGGTGAGCGCCCGGGCGTTCGACCGGCTGGTGCTCGCGCTGCGCGACGCGCTGGGCGTGACGATCTTCCAAATCACGCACGACCTCGATTCGATCTTCGGTGCAAGCGACCTCGTGGTCTTCCTCGCGCGCAAGAAAGTACTGGCCGCGGGCACGGCCGAGGAACTGGCGCAACGCTCGGAGCCGGAGCTGCGGGCATATTTCTCGGCGCGGGCGGGGGGTGATCCATCCACCCCCACCCTATAGGGCCGGCATCAGATACCGCCGATGCACATGTACTTGATCTCCACATACTCCTCGATGCCGTACTTCGAGCCCTCGCGCCCCATGCCGGAAGCCTTCATGCCGCCGAAAGGCGCGACCTCGGTGGAGATGAGGCCGGTATTGATGCCGACGATGCCGTATTCGAGCGCCCCCCCCACGCGCCAGACGCGGCTCGAGGATTCGGTGTAGAAATAGGCGGCCAGGCCGAACTCGGTATCGTTGGCCATGCGGATGGCTTCTTCTTCGGTGTGGAAGCGAAAGAGCGGTGCCACCGGGCCGAAGGTCTCCTCGCGTGCGACTTTCATCTGAGGGGTGACGTCGGCGAGGATGGTCGGTTCGAAGAAGGTGCCGCCCAAGGGGTGACGCTTGCCCCCAGTGAGGATGCGCGCGCCTTTGCTCACGGCATCGGCGATGTGCTCTTCGACCTTGCGCACCGCGTTCTCGTCGATGAGGGGCCCCTGGTTGGTGCCTTCGGCGAGCCCCGGGCCGACTTTCAGCTGGGAGACGGCTTCGGCGAGCTTGGCGGCGAAGCGCTCGTAGACGCCGTCCTGCACGAGCAGGCGGTTCGCGCACACGCAGGTCTGGCCGGTGTTACGGTATTTCGAGGCGAGCGCCCCCTGCACGGCGGCGTCGAGGTCGGCATCGTCGAAGACGATGAACGGCGCGTTGCCACCGAGTTCGAGCGAGAGTTTCTTCAAGGTGGGGGCGCACTGCGCCATGAGCTTGATACCGGTCTCGGTGGAGCCGGTAAACGAGAGCTTGCGCACGATGGGGTTGGCGGTGAGCTCGCCGCCGATGGCCGTGGCCGAGCCGGTGACGACGTTGAACACGCCAGCCGGTACGCCGGCACGCTCGGCGAGTACCGCCAGCGCCAGCGCCGAGTAGGGGGTCTGGCTCGCGGGCTTGAGCACCATGGGGCAGCCGGCGGCGAGCGCCGGTCCGGCCTTGCGCGTGATCATGGCCGAAGGGAAATTCCACGGCGTGATCGCACCGCACACGCCGATCGGTTCCTTGGTGACGACGATGCGCTTGTCGGCCTGATGCGGCGGGATGACGTCGCCGTAGATGCGCTTGCCTTCCTCGGCGAACCACTCGATGAAGGAGGCGGCGTAGAGCACTTCGCCGCGTGCCTCGGCCAGCGGCTTGCCCTGCTCCGAGGTCATGATCACGGCCAGGTCTTCCTGATTCTCGACGATGAGGTCGAACCAGCGGCGCAAAATCTTGGCCCGTGCTCCGGCGGTGAGGGCGCGCCAGGCGGGCCAGGCGGCGTTGGCAGCCTCGATCGCACGGCGCGTCTCGGCGGCACCCATCTTGGGCACGGTGCCGAGCACGCTGCCGTCGGCGGGGTTGCGCACCGTGAGGACGGCGCCGTCGTCGGCATCCGCCCAGCGTCCGTCGATGTAGGCTTGGGTGCGGAAGAGGGAGGGGTCTTTGAGGTTCATGCTCGTCTCCGGGGGGTTAGGGATAAATGCCGCGCAGCTGCCGTGCCTCGAGTACGCGCCGGCAGGCAAGGAGGTAGGCGGCGGTGCGCAGGGTCACGCGGTGTTCTTGCGCGGCTTTCCACACGGACTCGAAGGCTTCGCTGAGGATGCGCTCGAGCCGTTCGTTGATCTCCTGCTCGGTCCAGAAGAAGCTGGAGAAATCTTGCACCCATTCGAAGTAGCTCACCGTGACGCCGCCGGCATTGGTGAGCACGTCGGGCACGAGGGTCACCCCGCGGGACGTGAGGATGTCGTCGGCTTCGGGCGTGGTGGGGCCGTTGGCGCCTTCGAGGACGAGGCGCGCTTTGATGTCTCGCGCATTGTGCCGGTCGATCTGGCCTTCCAGCGCCGCGGGCACGAGGATGTCCGCTTCGACCGTCCAGAAGTCTTCGTTCGCAATTGCCGTGGCGCCGGGGAAGCGCCCCAGGGCACCGCCGCCGTCGAGCCAGCGTTGCAGGGCGTCGAGATCGATCCCGTCGCCGGCGTGGATCGAGCCGGTGACGTCCTGCAGGGCAACGATTTTGGCGCCGGTTGCGGCGAAACAGCGGGCGGCGGTGGCCCCGACGTTGCCGTAGCCCTGGATGGCGACGCGGGCCCCAGCTAGATCCAGGCCAAGCTTGCACGCCGCACTGCGCCCGACGATGAACACGCCCCGGCCGGTGGCCTCACGCCGCCCCAGACTGCCGCCGAGGCTGACTGGTTTACCAGTGACGACGCCCATCACCGTTCGCCCCTGGTTGATGGAATAAGTGTCCATCATCCAGGCCATGATCTGCTCGTTGGTGTTGACGTCAGGCGCGGGAATGTCCTTGTCCGGGCCGATGAGCACACCGATCTCGCTGGTGTAGCGGCGCGTGAGGCGCTCCAGTTCGCCTCGGGTCAAGGTGCGGGGATCGACCCGTACTCCCCCTTTGGCGCCCCCGAAGGGCAGGCCGATCACGGCGTTCTTGATCGTCATCCAGCCGGCGAGCGCCATGACCTCCGAGAGCGTGACGTCCTGGTGATAGCGCACCCCGCCCTTGCCCGGCCCGCGCGAGGTGTTGTGATGGACGCGGTAGCCTTCGAAGTGCCTGATCGAACCGTCGTCCATCTTCACCGGGATGTCGACGATGAGGATCCTCTTGGGGTGTTTGAGGGTCTCGATCCAGTAGCCCAGATCACCGAGGTGAGGGGCCACGCGATCGACCTGTTCGAGAAAGACTTCCCATGGGCCGAGATGGACGCGGTCGAGGTAGGAAGGAATGGCATCCATCGTGGGTTTCTCCTTTTGGGAGCGCAAAAAAATCCTTATGGGATTGGGGTCGGTCACGGCGGGGATTTTTCAGCGAGTTCATTCATTCGAGGAAGGCTGCTCCTACAAGTGTAGGTGATACCGCCGGGATTTGCCATGGAACAGAGATCTCCCTGCGGGCAGACGATTTTTTCACCAATCCTTCAGACGACCCCCTTCGCCCGCAGTGCGGCCACTTCTGCTTCGTCCATCCCGAGCACCTCGCGCAGGACTTCGGCGGTGTGCTCACCCAGGAGCGGCGGCGCGCCGCGGTAGGCCGGGGGCGTGGCCGACAGCCGCATGGGGTTGGCGACCTGGGGCACGTCGCCGAGCCGCTCATGGGGCAGGTGCAGCGCCATGTCGCGGGCGCGTACCTGGGGGTCGGCGAAGACCTTGGAGAGAGGGTTGATGGGGCCGCAGGGGACTCCGGCCCGCTCCAATGCGACGATCCAGGCGTCGGTGCTGCGCGTGCGGGTGAGCTCCTGCAGGCGCGGGATCAGCTCGGCGCGGTGGGCGACGCGCGCCGGGTTGGTGGCATAGCGCGGGTCGGCCGCGAGTTCCGGCACCCCTGCTTCGGCACAGAAACGGGCGAATTGACCATCGTTGCCGATCGCCAGGATCATCCAGCCGTCGGCGGTGGGAAAATCCTGGTAGGGGACGATGTTGGGGTGCGCATTGCCCAGCCGCGGAGGATCCTGGCCGGTGGTGAGGTAGTTGAGCGCCTGATTGGCGAGGCAGGCGACCTGCACGTCGAGGAGCGCCATGTCGATGTACTGGCCGCGACCACTGCGTTCGCGCCAGGCAAGCGCGGCGAGGATGGCATTGGCGGCGTAGAGCCCCGTGAGGATGTCGGTGAGCGCCACGCCCACTTTCATCGGCCCGCCGCCGGGTTCGTGGTCGGGCCGGCCCGTGATGCTCATCAGGCCGCCCATGCCTTGGATGAGAAAATCGTACCCCGCCCGTGGCGCGTAGGGGCCGGTCTGGCCAAATCCGGTGATGGAGCAATACACGAGGCGGGGATTGCGCGCCGAGAGGCTGGCGTAATCCAGGCCGTAGCGTGCGAGCGCTCCCACCTTGAAGTTCTCGATGACGACGTCGGCTTCTTCGGCGAGCCGCCGGATGAGCTCCTGGCCTTCGGGGCGGGTGAGATCGACGGTGAGCGAGCGTTTGTTGCGGTTGGCGCACAGGAAGTAGGCGGCTACTTTTTCCCCGTCTTCACCGTTTCCCTTCCACCACGGCGGGCCCCAGGTACGGGTGTCGTCGCCGCTGCCGGGTTTTTCGATCTTGATGACGTCGGCGCCCAGATCGGCGAGCAGCTGGCTCGCCCAGGGGCCGGCCAGCACGCGCGAGAGATCGAGCACGCGCAGGTGGGAGAGGGCCTGATCCATCGTCGCGATTCCCCGGCTCAGTTGGCAAAGGCGGCGATGCCGGTGATGGCTCGGCCGAGGATGAGGGCGTGGATGTCGTGCGTGCCCTCGTAGGTATTGACCACTTCGAGGTTGACGAGGTGGCGCGCCACGCAGTATTCATCGCTGATGCCATTGCCGCCGAGCATGTCGCGGGCGGTGCGGGCGATGTCGAGCGCCTTGCCGCAGGAATTGCGCTTGACGAGGGAGGTGAGTTCGACAGCGGCGATGCCTTCGTCCTTCATCCGGCCGATGCGCAGCACCGTCTGCAGTCCCAGGGAGATTTCGGTGCACATGTCGGCGAGCTTTTTCTGGATGAGCTGGTTGGCAGCGAGCGGCCGGCCGAACTGCTTGCGTTCGAGCACGTAGTTGCGGGCGGTCTCGTAGCAGGCTTGGGCCGCGCCCAGCGCGCCCCAGGCGATGCCGAAGCGGGCGGAGTTCAGGCAGGTGAAGGGACCCTTGAGGCCGCGGACTTCGGGAAAGGCATTCTCTTCGGGAACGAAGACTTCGTCCATGACGATTTCGCCGGTGACGGAAGTGCGCAGCCCCACCTTGCCGTGGATGACCGGCGCCGAGAGCCCCTTCCAACCCTTCTCGAGGATGAAGCCGCGGATCTGCCCCTCGTCGTCCTTGGCCCAGACGACGAAGACGTCGGCGATGGGGCTATTGGTGATCCACATCTTGTTGCCCGAGAGCAGGTAGCCGCCCTCGACGCGGCGCGCCCGGCTTTCCATGCCGCCGGGGTCGGAGCCGTGGTTGGGCTCGGTGAGCCCGAAGCAGCCGATCCATTCGCCGCGGGCGAGTTTGGGCAGGTACTTGCGCTTTTGCGCTTCGGTGCCGAATTCGTGGATGGGGACCATCACGAGCGAGCTCTGCACGCTCATCATCGAACGGAAACCCGAGTCGACGTATTCGATTTCGCGGGCGATGAGCCCGTAGGCGACGTAGTTGAGTCCCGCACCACCGTATTCTTCGGGGATGGTGGGGCCGAGCAGGCCGAGTTCGCCCATCTCGCGGAAGATCGCCGGGTCGGTGTGTTCGTGGCGGAAGGCATGCTGGGCGCGGGGCTGGAGTTTTTCCTGGGCGTAGGCGCGGGCGGTGTCGCGCACGAGGCGTTCCGTTTCGGTGAGCTGGGTGTCGAGCAGCAGCGGGTCTTGCCAGTCGAATGCGGCGCGGGGGGAGGGCATGGCGATCTCCTTCGGTGGGGTAGATGTGATGTTTCGGTATGGTATAAAGGGAATCTTCTGCCGGCAAGCGCTTTTTATGCATCGACCGGTGCGTTTTGCTCACTTCGCGGCATTGGGGTATGCGCAAGAGAATCCCTTCGACGATGGCGCTGACGGCGTTCGAGGCGGCGGCGCGCCATGAGAGTTTCACCCGGGCGGCCGAGGAACTGGCGCTGACGCAGAGCGCCGTCTGTCGCCAGATCGGGGCGCTGGAAGACTTTCTGGGGGTGGCGCTGTTTCGCCGCACGCGGCGCGGGGTGCAACTCACGGAAGCCGGCCGGGCCTACAGCCGCCAGGTGGCGCTGCGACTCGAGGCCCTGGAGCGCGACACGCTGGCGGTGATGTCCGGCCAGGGAGCGGGTACGCTGGAGCTCGCCGTGGTGCCCACTTTCGCCACCCGCTGGTTGCTGCCTCGCCTGGGCGCGTTTCGCGCGCTCCATCCCGAGGTGGTGATCCACATGGAGACGCGCACCCGCCCTTTCCTCTTCGCCGATACGCCGTTCGATGCAGCGATCTATTTCGGCGAAGCGGGGTGGCCGGGGACGGAAGCGCATTTCCTGATGCCGGAATTCCCCGTGCCGGTGTGCAGCCCGTCATTACCGGGGGCAAGGCCGGATCTTTCCCCTCAAGAGGTGGCTCGTCTGCCGTTGCTGCAGCAGAGCACCCGTCCCTATGCCTGGCGGCAGTGGTTCGAGGCCGCGGGCATGCGGGTGGCGCACGACCTGTCGGGGATGCGGCTCGAATTGTTCTCGATGCTGGCCCAGGCGGCGATCGAGCGCATGGGCGTGGCCCTCATCCCGCCTTTCCTCATCGAACGCGAGCTCGCCGCGGGCGAACTGATGATTCCCTGCAACCGCAGCTTCGTGAGCCGCCGCGCTTATTACCTGATCGTGCCCGAGCGCAAGGCCGAACGTCAGGCACTGGCAGTATTTCGCCAATGGCTGGTCGAAGAGGCGGGACGCAGCCACGAAGCGGTCCGGGACGCGGCGGTGGCTGGCGGCGAAGGGCAGTGCTAAGATATGCCGAGGGCCGTCTGGTCCGCGAGGATTCCCTACCACGAGGAGGAACGAGATGACGATACGCACGCGTTTGGTGGAATACACGCACGAAGGCACGACGCTCGAAGGCTTCCTGGCGTGGGATGATGCGATCACCGGCAAGCGACCGGCCGTGGCCGTGGCGCATGCCTGGGCCGGGCGTACCGCCTTCGAGTGCGAGAAGGCGCGTCAGCTCGCGATGATGGGCTACGTCGGCTTTGCCGTGGACCTGTACGGCAAGGGGGTGCTCGGCAAGAGCAAGGAAGAGAACGCGAAGCTGATGACCCCCTTCGTCGAGAACCGGGCGAAACTGCAAGGGCGCATCGCCCAGGCGATCGAGACATTGCGGGCGCAACCCGAAGTCGATGCCGACCGGGTCGCGGCGATCGGTTTCTGTTTCGGCGGACTCACGGTGCTCGATCTGGCGCGCACTGGGGCCGACGTGCGTGGGGTGGCGAGCTTTCACGGCCTCTTCACGCCGCCGGGCAATACTGCGGGCAAGAAGATCAAGGCCAAGGTGCTGGCGCTGCACGGCTGGGACGATCCCATGGTGCCGCCGAACATGGTGGTGGACTTTGCCAAGGAAATGACGGAAGCCGGCGCCGACTGGCAGCTGCATGCCTTCGGCAACACCATGCACGCCTTTACCCTGCCCGAGGCGAACGACCCGTCCTTTGGGACGGTTTATGAGCCCAAAGCCGATGCGCGCTCGTGGGCGATCCTGCGCGAGTTCCTGCACGAGATCTTCGCATGAGGCGTGCGCCGCGGCGCTGACCAGACGGTGGAATCGCGCGTCCCTTATGTGATCGTCGGCGTGTTCGTCGTCGTGGCGCTCACGGCCCTGGCCGGTTTAGGCCTGTGGCTGGGCGCCGACGTCGATACCCGCCGCTATCTGCCCTACCGGGTGCTGACCACCGAGTCGGTGACCGGCATCAATCGTGGCAGCTTCGTGCGTTACCGCGGTGTCGTCGTCGGACGGGTGAAGGGGGTCACGCTCGTCGATTCCGAGCGCGTGGCGATCGACCTCGATATCGTCGAAGGAACGCCGATCAAGACCGACACCAAGGCGACGATCTCCAGCCAAGGCCTGACGGGCTTGTCGTACATCGAATTGTCCGGCGGCTCGGTCGAGGCGCCGCCGCTGCTGCCGGGGCCGGACGGCACGCCGGCGGTGATCACCGCGGCGCCTTCGCTGATGCGCCGGCTGGACGTGGCGCTGTCGCAGAATCTGGAGCAGGTGGCGGGGGTGATGCAGCAGCTGCAGAAGCTCCTCTCCGACGACAACCTCGCCAACCTCACGGCGACGATGGCCGACGCGCGCCGTTTCACGGCTGCGCTCGCTGCCCAGGAGAAACGCATCGATGCGCTGGCCGCTTCCCTCGAGAAGGCGGCAGCGCAGGCACCGGAACTGGCCGCCGACGGGCGCCGGACCTTGCGCGAGGCACAGGCGCTTCTGGCGGAGCTGCAGCGCACGGCCGCGGCCCTGCGAGAGGCCACGGTGGCGGCGCAGGGAGAATTGCAGGCGGCGCGCCGCGGGCTGCAACCGGAGGCGGAGGCGGCGCTGCAACGCTTGGAGGCGTCGATGGCCCGGCTGGAGCGCTTGAGCGCTTCGCTCGAGGAGCGGCCGCAGCGTCTGCTGTGGGGCGATCCGCCGGAACGGCCAGGGCCAGGGGAGTGAGCACGATGAGCGTAAGGGCGGTTGCGACGATAGGGGTCGTGAGCTTGGCGTTGGGCGCTTGCGCCATGGGCCAGCAAGGGTCTTCGCA
Organism: Tepidiphilus sp.; assembly: GCA_028684345.1. Classification (GTDB taxonomy): domain Bacteria; phylum Pseudomonadota; class Gammaproteobacteria; order Burkholderiales; family Rhodocyclaceae; genus Tepidiphilus. Next base: position 12,020 of record JAQUGB010000014.1, read on the forward strand.
GGCGCCGGCGCGGCTGTCGCTGGAGGCGGCGGCACGCACGGCTGGGCAAGGAGGAGAGTCCTCCGCCCCGCCGCAGGCCTCTTCGTCCCTGACGGTGCAAGTGAGCGCGCCGTGGGTGGCGCCGGCCTTCGCCGGAGAGCGCATCGCCTACCGGCGCGAGCCGCTGCGCCTGGAGTATTACACCCTTAGCCGCTGGGCGGAGCCGCCGCAGGAGGCCGTAGCGGCGGTACTCACGCGCCGCCTCGAGGAAAGCGGCGCATTTCGCGTGGTGCTGCCGCCGCAGGCGCACCTCTCGGCCGATCGGCGGCTCGCCGTCGACCTAGAGCTCTTGGAAGAACGGGTTCCGCCGGTCGGACCTGCCCCTTACGGCGAAGCGGAGGTGGCGCTGCGGGCGCGCTGGGTGCAGACGAGCGACGGTCGGGTACTGGCGAGCAAGCGCTTCGCCGCCACGGCGCCCGTGACCCAGCCGAACGCCGAAGGGGCGGTGGCAGCGCTCGGGGAGGCGCTCGCGCGCGTGAGCGAAGAGGTCGCGCGCTGGACGTTGGCCGTGGAGGCGCAAGGGCGATGAGCGCCGGGGCACTGGTGGCAGCGGCGCGCCGCCTGCACGAGCGCACGGCGGTGCTCGAGTTCGGCCCGCCGGTGACGCACGTCTATGCCCCGCTCGATTACGCCTGGGCGGTGCACGAGCAATACCTGAGCCGCTATGGTGAAGGGCCCAAGCGCGTGCTTTTCCTCGGCATGAATCCCGGGCCGTTCGGCATGGTACAGACGGGGGTGCCGTTTGGCGAGATCGCGGCGGTGCGCGACTGGCTGGGACTGGATGCGCCGATCGTGCGCCCGGTGCGCGAACACCCGCAGCGCCCCATCGAAGGCTGGGCCTGCCGGCGGTCCGAAGTCTCGGGGGCGAGGCTGTGGGGGCTCTTCCGCGAGCGCTTCGGCACTGCGGCAGCCTTTTTCACCGAACATTTCGTGGCGAATTACTGCCCGCTTGCTTTCTTTGCCGGCACGCGCAACTTCACGCCGGACAAACTGCCCGCCGCGGCGCGCACGGCGCTGCTCGCGGCCTGCGACGCGCATTTGCGCGAAGTGGTCGAAGCCTTGAGGCCGCAATGGGTGATCGGGGTGGGCGCCTGGGCGGAGCAGCGTGCGCGGGAAGCGCTCGAGGATCTGCCGGTTCGCATTGCCCGTATCCTGCACCCGAGCCCGGCGAGCCCGGCGGCCAATCGCGGCTGGGCCGAGCAGGCGCGGGAGATGCTGACCGAACTGGACGTGTGGCGCTAGGGGCGATCCGTCTCCTCGGCCGCCCTTTGCGATGCGGCACTCAGCGACCGGCCTGAGCGACTCGGGTAGGGGCCTTGGACTTGGCTTTGTCGTTGTCTTTGGCTTTGGCCTGAACGCCGTGCGGTGCCGCGGCAGGCTTCTCGTTCTTCGCCTGAACCACGGGTTTGGCGGGCGGCTTGCCGCTGGCCTTGGCGGTCTGTACGGTGTTCTTCCCCACCGGGGAGCGTGACGCGGGCGTTCGGCTCGCCGTCTGCGTGTGGACCGTAGGCGTGGCGCGCCCCTGAGCCGTGGGTGCCGCGGTTTTGCGGGTTTTGTCGTTGCGTGCGACGACGCGGTTGGCCGAGGGAGCCGCTTTGGCGGGCTTGGCCTTGCTGCTGCCCCCCTTGTTGGGTGCGACGCCGGCCGCGAGCAGAGGAGCGGCCGCGGCGGCCGCCGTTTCGAGGGAATCTTTGCCGTGGGAAGAAGGAGTTTCCTGGCTTTCTTCCTTGGCGGCGAGTTCGAGCGGCGCGTGGCTCATGCCGCCGACGCGACCTCCGGCGATGAAGCGCTCGCGCCAGTAGTCCTGCTCGAGGGTGTCGATGGAGACGGTCCGTCCGGAGCGCGGGGCGTGGATGAAACGGCCGTTGCCAAGGTAGATGGCGACGTGATTGATCGAGCGGCTGCGGCGCCCGGTCTTGAAGAAGAGGAGATCACCCGGCTGCAGCTCGCTGCGCGAGATCCGTTCGGTGGCGTGATACATTTCGCGCGAAGTGCGCGGTAGCTCGATGCCGATGCTGGAGAATGAGTATTTGACGAAACCGCTGCAGTCGAGCCCTTCTTCCGGGAGGTCTCCACCGTTGCGGTAAGGTGTTCCCTGCAAGGAGAGAGCGGTCTCCAGCGCCCGGGCCATACGACCGGGTTTGACGTCTGCTTGGAGGGTATAGTCTGGGCTACGATAGATGGGCGCTGACAGAAAGACGTCGAGCGCGTCTTCTTCTTCATCGGCAGATGCGTCACTCACCGAGGGAGCGTCGCCGCGGGTAAGGGCATACTGGGATGCGTCTGGGCGTACTGCTTGTTGGGTGAGGGTGCAGGCGCTCAGCAGACCGAACGCCATCGCCAGAAGGCTCAGCCGCCACAAGGGCTGGGTCACTGGTGTCGGCATGGCAGACCCTCCGACCGGAAAAGGATAATTGCCAATTATGCAACGAAACGTACGAGATGCAAACCTCGCCCGCGCCCCGTCGCGGCTGGTGGTGGCGGTGACCGGCGCATCGGGCAGCATCCTCGCGCTCGAGCTGCTGCGCTGGCTACGCGAGGCGACCGACTGGGAACTGCACGTGGTGGTGTCGGCGGCGGCGCTGCGCACGGCCCGGCTGGAACTCGGCGCCGGCCGCGAGGCGTTCGCGGCACTTGCCGATGCGCTACACGCGAACAAGGATATCGGCGCGCCGATCGCCTCGGGATCGTTCGTCACGCTCGGCATGGTAGTGATCCCCTGTTCGATGAACACCTTGGCGGCGATCGCGCACGGTCTGGGAGATACCCTGATCGCACGGGCGGCGGACGTGACGCTCAAGGAGCGCCGGCGTTTGGTTCTGGTGCCGCGCGAGACTCCCTTGAACCTCATTCACCTGCGCAACATGACGGCGGTGACCGAGGCGGGCGCGGTGGTGGCCCCGCCCGTGCCGGCGTTCTATCTGGGGGATCTCACGCCGCAGCGGCTGGTGCAGCAGATCGCGATGCGGGTGGCTTCGCTCTTCGGCGTGCCTCCGGCGCCGTGGGCAGAATGGACGGGCGAGGCGTAGAGAATCAGGCGACGGACGGGGCCGTGTTGAGCTTTTCGAACGCTTCGCGCAGCCGGGCCGGCTCATCGAGCTTGAGCAGGCGCTGCACCTTGGGGGCGAGTTCGGTGAGGTCCGCGCGCAGCAGTCGCTGTTTCACGCTGAGCACCCGCTCGGGGTGCATGGAAAATTGCCGCAATCCCATACCGAGGAAGAGCCAGGTGTATTCGGCGTGGCCGGCGAGCTCCCCGCACAAGGATACGGGCAATCCGTTCTTGATGCCGAATTGGAGGGTGCCGGCGATGAGACGCAGCACGGCGGGGTGCAGTGGATCGTAGAGATCGGCCACGGCGTCATCCTGCCGGTCGATGGCCAAGGTGTACTGGATGAGGTCGTTGGTGCCGATCGAAAGGAATTGCACGCGCTTGAGGAAGATGCCGGGCGCGAGCGCCGCGGCCGGGATTTCGACCATGGCGCCGAGTTCGACGTCTTCGGCGAATTTCTTCCCCTCGCGCTGCAGCTGTTCCTTGGCGCGGGCAAGCAGCTGCAGCGTCTGGTCGATCTCGTGGGCGTGCGCCACCATGGGCAGCATGATCTTGAGTTTGCCGTGCACCGAAGCGCGCAGCAACGCCCGCAGCTGGGTGAGGAAAAACGTGGGATCGGCGAGGCAATAGCGGATGGCTCGCAGCCCCAGGGCGGGATTGGGCTGCACGCGCGGGGCGTTTGGCTCGAAATCCTTGTCGCCACCCAGATCGAAAGTGCGGATGGTGACCGGCTTGCCTTTCATGCTCTTGAGTACGTCGCGGTAGGCTTCGTATTGCTCGTCTTCGCTCGGTCGATCGAGCCGATCGAGAAAAAGGAATTCGGTGCGATAGAGCCCGATGCCGTCGGCGTTGACGCGCTGCACGAGCTCGAGGTCGCGCGGCGTCTCGATGTTGCATAGGAGTTCGATGGGGGTGCCGTCGAGCGTAAGGGAAGGGGCGTCCTTGAGGCGGGCGAGCCGTGTGCGCGAGATCTCCAGCTCGGCCTTGCGTAGGCGGTATTCCTCGACGATGCTGGGATGGGGGTTGACGATGGCGACCCCGCGCGCCCCGTCGATGATGACGAGGTCGTCTTCTTCGAGGAGCGGGCGTGCGAGCCGCACGCCCACCACCGCGGGCAATTGCAGGCTGCGGGCGACGATGGCGGTGTGCGAGGTGGGGCCGCCAACGTCGGTGAGAAAGCCGGCGATGTGCTGTCCGCGAAAGCCGATGGTGTCGGCCGGTGAGAGGTCGTGCGCCACGACGATGGTGGGCAGATCGTCGCGCCGCGGTTTCGGCGGGCGTGCTAGCCCCAGCAGTTCCTTGAGGAGCCGCTCGACGAGTTGAATGACGTCGGCGCGCCGCTCGCGCAGGTAAGGGTCTTCGATGGCGTCGAATTGTTCGAGCAGCGTGTCGAGCTGCTGGGTGAGCGCCCACTCGGCGTTGATGTGCTGCTGGCGAACACGTTCGCAGGCGGCTTCGATGAGCAAGGGGTCGTCGAGCATCATCGCTTGCAGGTCGAGGAATGCGTTCAGTTCGGCCGAGGCTTGGCTCGCGGCGGTGGTGCCTTTGAGCGCGGCGAGTTCGGCCTTGATGGCAGCGGCGGCGGTGCGCAGGCGGGCGCATTCGTCCTCGACCCGATTCTCTGGGATCTCGTAATGGCTGGCTTCGAGCAGGGCGTGCGAGACGAGGTGCACCCGGCCGATGGCGATGCCGCTCGAGACGGCGAGCCCGTGCAGCGCGAACGAGATGCCGCTCAAGCGCTTACTCCCCTTCGCCGAATCGGTTGCGGATGAGCTCGACGATGGCCTGCAGGGCTTCGTCGGCACGTTCGCCCTCGGTCTCGATCTCGACCTTGCTGCCCTTGGCGGCGGCGAGCATCATCACGCCCATGATGCTCTTGGCGTTGACCCGTCGCCCACTACGACTGATCCAGATCTGACAGGGGAACTGGCTGGCGAGCTCGGTGAGCTTGGCCGAGGCGCGCGCGTGCAGTCCGAGCTTGTTGATGATTTCGACTTCGGCTTTGGGCATGGTGGTGGTGATGTCGGAAAAGGAATTGGTCTCATTCTAACGAATGCGACGGAAAAACGCTCCTTTTTCCACCAGAATCGAGGTGATGCTAGACTACACGAACTCAATGGGGTGAAAGGAAATCATGGCGTTCGTCGAGATCGACGGAATCAATCTGGAATACGAATGGTGGCGGCCGCGGGAGGCAGCCGCGGAGTCCTCGCCCGTCGTGTTGTTGCACGAAGCTCTGGGGTCGGTGTCGATCTGGCGCGATTTTCCGCAGCGCCTCGCGGACGCCCTGCGCCGTCCCGTGATGGCCTATTCGCGACAGGGGTATGGGCGCAGTGGGCGAGAAGATCGTCCGCGCGGTTTGGATTACTTGCACCGCGAGGCTTTGCATTGGTTGCCGCGAGTGCTGAAAGCACTGGAGATCGGGCACCCGGTGCTCGTGGGGCACAGCGACGGGGCTTCGATCGCCCTCATCTACGCCGCGTCCGGTTTGGCGCCCCAGCCAGAAGCGGCGGTGCTGATCGCGCCGCACGTCGAGGTGGAACCGGAGGCGATCGCCGGTATCGAAGCGGCCGACCGGCTGTGGCATACGACCGACTGGCCGCAGCGCCTGGCGCGGCATCAGCCCGATCCGCAACGTGTATTCGCCGAGTGGCGTGATACTTGGCTCTCTGCCGCGTTTCGCGCGTGGAACATCGAGGCGGAGATCCCGAAGATCGCCTGTCCGGTGCTCGCAGTGCAGGGTGATCGGGACGAATACGCGACCTTGTCCCAGATCGAGAAAATCGCCCTAGGGGCGCCCCGAGGGAAGATGGCGGTATTGCCGGAGTGCGGCCACAGCCCGCATCGGGAACGGCCCGATGCATTGATCGCGGAGATCGCCCGGTTCCTCGACGAGCTCGACGAGCTCGTCGAAAAGCGTGCATGAACGGCAGGCCTGCTGAGTGTGGTTGAGCAGGCTGTAAGCGGGGCTCTTCGCCCGCGGCGGACACTGAACCCTTTGCTGGTCTTCGGCGTCGAAAACGCCTAAAATCAAAAGTTTCTCCTCGACCATCGCAAGCCCATGATTTTTCCTGAACGCTTCGACGTCATCGTCGTCGGCGGCGGCCACGCCGGCACCGAGGCGGCGCTGGCCGCGGCGCGCGCCGGTGCGCGCACGCTGCTGCTCACCCACAACCTCGACACCCTGGGGCAGATGAGCTGCAACCCCTCCATCGGCGGCATCGGCAAGGGGCATCTCGTCAAGGAAGTCGACGCGTTGGGCGGGGCGATGGCGCTCGCCACGGACGAAGCCGGTATCCAGTTTCGTACGCTCAATGCGAGCAAGGGGCCGGCGGTGCGCGCCACCCGCGCCCAGGCCGATCGCGTGCTCTATCGCAAGGCGATCCGCAAGCGCCTGGAGAACCAGCCCAACCTGTGGCTCTTCCAGCAGGCGGTCGACGACCTGCTGGTGCAGGGCGATCGCGTGCTGGGCGTGGTCACCCAGCTGGGTATCCGCTTCGAGGCGCCAGCCGTGGTGCTCACTACCGGCACTTTCTTGAATGGCCTCGTGCACGTGGGACTGTCGCGCTACACGGCCGGGCGGGCGGGCGATCCGGCTTCCGTGTCGCTCGCGCAGCGGCTCGCCGAGCTGGGCTTACCCAAGGGGCGCCTGAAGACCGGCACGCCGCCGCGGCTCGATGCGCGCACCATCGACTTCTCCCGCTGCACCGTGCAGCCGGGCGACGATCCCGAGCCGGTGTTCAGCTTCCTCGGCTCGCGCGCCATGCATCCGCCGCAGCGCCCCTGCTGGATCACGCGCACCAACGCGCGCACGCACGAGATCATCCGTCGCAACCTCGATCGCTCGCCCCTCTACGCCGGCGTGATCGAGGGGGTGGGGCCGCGCTATTGTCCCTCGATCGAGGACAAGATCCACCG
>JAQUGB010000147.1 GCA_028684345.1 Tepidiphilus sp.
TCTTCCGATCTGGTTGGTGCTGTCGCTGTTCCAGAAAAGCAGGTCGAAGGGCTTGGGGGCCTCGCCCTTGATGTAGTTGTTCACCACGTAGTTCCAGACGAGGTCGTTGGCACGCAGCGCCGAGAAGGTGTTGGCGAGTTCCGAGCCCAGCATCAATCCGCCCTTGCCGATCGCCGCCTCGCGTGCCGTGACGCTCGCCTCGTCCACGAGGCAACCGAGCTCGCCGCTCTCGGCGTAGTCGAGCAGGGTCGTCATCAGCGTGAGGCTGCGCACCGGAGTCTCACCCCGGGCGCGCGCCACTGCGAGCGCACAGGAAAGCATCGTGCCGCCGACGCAGAACCCCAGCACGTTGGGATCGGCCACGCCGGTGAGCTCGCGCACGATCTCCAACGCCCGCAGCGGCCCCAGTTCCAGGTAATCGTCCCAGCCGTAGCGCGCCTCGGTGATGCCCGGATTCTTCCACGAGATCATGAACACCGTGTGACCCTGCTCCAGAGCGAAGCGCACGAGGGAATTTTCCGGCTGGAGGTCGAGAATGTAGAACTTGTTGATGTTGGGCGGAACGATGAGGAGCGGCCGCTCGCCCACTTTCTCCGTGAGCGGCGCGTACTGGATGAGCTGCATGAGGGGGTTTTCGGCGATCACCGCGCCGGGAGTGACCGCAAGGTTGCGTCCGACTTCGAAGGCGGACTCGTCGGTCATTGAGATGTGACCTTTGTGCAGGTCTTCGAGCAGGTTGGCGATGCCGCGCCGGATGCTCTCGCCCTGGGTTTCGAGCGCCTGACGGATGAATTCCGGATTGGTGGCGGCGAAGTTCGACGGAGCGAGCGCATCGACGATCTGGCGCACGAGGAAACGCGCCCGCGCCTTGGTCTTGCCGTCGGGGAAGTCGCTCTCTTCCACCCAGCGGGTGAGCATCTGCGCGTTGATCCAGTAGGCCTGGCGGAGGTAGTCGAAGATGGGGCTTTCCTGCCACGCAGGCGAGGAGAAGCGCTTGTCGCCGCGCACCTGCGGCACCACCGGCTCGGCGGGCTCGCCCGGCCGGCGATGCAGCAGCTGGTCCCACAGCTGGGCGTGCTGCGCCAGCCACTGCTGCTGCCACTGGCGCAGCTTGTCGGGATCACCGGCCATGAGCTGCCAGTACTGCTGCCATGCCTGCAAGGGATGCCCCGGAGGAAGCGAAACGCCGGGCGGATTGGGGAAAGACGTCATATTTTCTCCTTGGTCGAATTCATTGTGGCACGAAAGGTGCATGGCGACAATCATGCACTGCAGCATGCGTCATGTACCCCGAGGCGCGCCAGAGGCACAAAGCGAAGCGGCCGGTACACCCCCCTTCACGGCGGTAGGAATAGAACGCTTTGTCATAAAATGTACATATACCGCCCAGACTGACTGCGGCCGCTCCCGCGGCGAGCAGCTTCGCCCGCGCAATGCCGACGAGGTCGGCGAGCCAATGCGCACCGTCGCGGCCGGGTACGAAAAACCGGGCAAGCGACGGGGTCTGGTCGAGAAAAACTCCGCGCACTTCCTCCCCCACCTCGTAGTGCGCCGGCCCGATTCCCGGCCCGATCCAGGCAACGAAGCCCTGGGGCGGAAAATGCGCCGCCACCGCTTCCAGCACGCCGCCGGCGAGCCCGCGCCAGCCGGCGTGCGCTACCGCCACTCGGGTACCGTCGCAGGCGGCAAAAGCCACGGGCAGGCAGTCGGCAGTGAGCACGGCAAGCGGCAAGTTCGGCCGGGTCGTCACCGCCGCATCGGCCTGCGGCGGTGTTCCCTCCCAGGGCTCGCGATCGGCATCGAAGACGCGCGCGCCGTGCACCTGCTCGAGCCACAACGGCATGGCGGGAAGGAGTCGCGCGAGGCGTAGGCGGTTCTCCGCCACCGCCGCGGGGTCGTCGCCCACGTGCGTGGCGAGGTTGAAGGAGGCATACGGCTCACGGCTCACCCCGCCCTCGCGGTCGGTGAGGCGCAGTACTACGTTGCGCGGTGCTTCCGGCCAATGAATGCGGCGGATCATCGCCTCTCTCCCCGAAGGATTTCCAGCAGCCGGGTCATGTCCTCGGGCAGGGGCGACTCCCAACGGCATGGCTCGCCGCTTGCGGGATGCACGAGGGCAAGCCGCCGGGCGTGCAGCGCCTGACGCGAAAAACGCGCCGCCACCGCCCGCGGGGCGTAGAGAGGATCGCCCAGCAGGGGGAAGCCGAGGTGAGCCAGATGCACGCGGATCTGGTGCGTGCGTCCGGTCTCCAACCGGCATTCGACGAGCGTGGCCTCGGCAAAGACTTCCAGCGGGCGATAATGGGTCACCGCGGGCTTGCCCTGCGGCACGACCGCCATGCGGGTACGCACCCGGGGGTGCCGTCCGATCGGCGCTTCCGCCGTCCCGGCCCGCTCGAGTCGCCCCGCCACCACCGCCCAGTATTCGCGGCGCACCGTGCGCGCCTGCAGCTGGCGCACCAAGGCGGTCTGCGCTTCCAGCGTGCGCGCCACCACCATGAGGCCACTCGTGTCCTTGTCGAGCCGATGGACGATGCCGGCGCGCGGCACCGCGGCCAGCCCGGGATCGAGCGCGAGCAGTCCGTTGAGCAGGGTTCCCTCGAGATTGCCCGCCCCGGGATGAACCACCAGCCCGGCCGGCTTGTCAATGACGAAGATCGATTCATCGGCATAGAGGAGGGACAATGACATCGCTTGTGCCCGCGGGGTTTCCCCGAATGCGAGAAGCGGCGGCGCGAGCGCCAGCCGTTCCCCGCCCAGCAGCCGGCGACGCACCGATTCGGCGGGTATTCCGTCGATGCTCAGCCGACCTTCCTCGATCCACGCCTGCAGGCGCGAGCGCGAATGCTCCGGCCACAGCGCCGCGGCAACGCGATCGAGCCGCTCGCCCGCGAGCGCAGCCGGCACGAGGCGCACGGTTTCTTCGGCCGTGATCGCGTCATCGTCGTCCCCGTCCCATTCCGTCTTATAATCGGTCACCGAGTCACTCATGCCCCGATCGTCATCCGCCATGATCCTGCGTTCGCTCACCGCGCTCTTCCTCGCCCTTTCGCTCACGCTCGCCGGCTGCAGCCTCATCCCCGAAAAAGCGGACGAGACCCGCGGCTGGAACGCGCAAAAGCTCTATTCCGAAGCCAAGGATGCCTTGAACGACGGAAATTATCAACGGGCCGTCGAACTCTATCAAAAACTCGAAGCGCGCTATCCCTTCGGGCGTTACGCCCAGCAGGCACAGATCGAGACCGCCTACGCCCACTACAAGGCGAACGAACCCGAGGAGGCGATCGCCGCCGCCGATCGCTTCATCCGGCTGCACCCCAACCACCCCAACGTCGACTACATGTATTACCTCAAGGGGCTGGCGACCTTCAACGAAGACCTCGGCCTGCTCGGGACGATCTCCAACCAGGATCTCTCCGAGCGTGATCCCAAAGGCATGCGCGAATCCTACGAGACGTTCCGCGAGCTCATCGAGCGCTTCCCCGACAGCAAGTATGCCGACGACGCGCGCCAGCGCATGGTCTATCTCACCAATGCCATGGCGCGCTACGAAGTACACGTGGCGGACTATTATCTGCGCCGCGGCGCCTATCTCGCCGCCGCCAATCGGGCCAAGGCGGTGCTCGAGCATTTCCCCGACTCCCCCGCGCAGGAAGACGCGCTGTGGATCCTCATGCAGGCCTACGACAAACTCGGCCTCCAGGATCTGCGCGCCGACGCCGAACGGGTGATGCGCCACAACTTCCCGCAGTCGGCCTACTTCAAGGGCGGCAAGAAAGGTCCGGACAAGCCTTGGTGGCAGCTGTGGTGAGCCTTCCTTACTGGGGTTTTCCCTAGGCGGCGGGGTCCTGCCCTGCCGGTGCTTTGCGCTACAATCTGCCGTTACACGGCGCAAGCGCCGAGCCCATCCACCCGAGGAGAACCCCCATGTCGATGTCCGATCGCGATGGCTTCATCTGGTACGACGGCAAGCTCGTGCCCTGGCGTGAAGCCACTACCCACGTGCTCACCCATTCCTTGCACTACGGCTTGGCCGTATTCGAAGGCTTGCGCGCCTATGCCACCGAGCGCGGCACCGCCATTTTCCGCCTGCGCGAGCATACCCAGCGCCTGCTCAATTCGGCCAAGATCTACATGATGCCGATTCCCTGGCCGCTCGAGGAGCTCATGGAAGCGCAGAAGGAGGTGGTGCGCGCAAACAACCTCGAATCCTGTTACATCCGCCCCATCGCCTTCTACGGTTCGGAAAAGATGGGCGTCTCGCCGAAGGGCGCCAAGGTGCATATGGCCATCGCCGCCTGGCCCTGGGGAGCGTATCTGGGCGAAGACGGCCTGGAACGAGGCATCCGCATCAAGACCTCCTCCTTCCAGCGCCAGCACGTCAACGTGACCATGCCGCGCGCCAAACTCGCCAGCACCTACGCCAACTCCATCCTCGCCAACCTGGAAGTCACCAGCCAAGGCTACGACGAGGCGCTGCTGCTCGACACCCA
>JAQUGB010000148.1 GCA_028684345.1 Tepidiphilus sp.
CCTTGCGCCGTTCGTACTCGGCGAACGACCCGGGAAAGCTCGCCAGCCGCCCCCGGTCGAGCTCGACGATGCGGGTGGCGACCCGATCGACCAGGGCCCGGTCGTGCGTCACCAGCACGACGCTGCCACGAAAGGTGAGCAGCATCTGCTCCAGCCGCTCGATCGCGGCGATGTCGAGGTGGTTGGTCGGCTCATCGAGCAACAGCACTTCCGGCTCGGCCACCAGCGCGCGGGCGAGCGCCACGCGTTTCACCCCGCCGCCCGAGAGCGATGCGATGCGCGCCTCGGCCTCCAACCCCAGCGCCGCGAGCGCGGCGTCGATGCGGTGCTGCCACTGCCAGCCGCCTTCCCGTTCCAGCCGATGCTGGACCGCATCGAGTTCGGCAAGGAGCGCCGGCTCGGGCGAAGTCGCCACCAGGCGCGACAGCTCCTGGAAACGACGCAGCAGCCCGGCCGCCTCGCCCAGCCCCTCGGTGAGCACTTCGGCCACCGTGGCCTGCGGCGGGAAGTCCGCTTCCTGCGGCACGTAGGCCAGACGCAGTCCCGGCTGGCGCCACAGGAGCCCGTCGTCGAGCGGCTGCTCGCCGGCGAGCACGCGCAGCAGGCTGGATTTGCCCGCGCCGTTGCGTCCGATCAATACCACCCGCTCGCCCTCGTCGAGCTGAAAGGACGCGGCATCGAGCAGAGGAACGTGACCAAACGCGAGATGGGCGTCGTCGAGACGGAGCACAGGCATGGCAAGCTCTTGAAAAGGAGTCCCCCCGCCAGGAATCGAACCTGGATCTAGCGCTTAGGAGGCGCTCGTTCTATCCATTGAACTACGGGGAGAGAGGGGTGATTCAGCGCGACGGCACTTCCGCATAGAGGTCGTGCACGTCGCAGTCGGTGACGAGGACTTCGGCGAATTCGCCTGGCTGCAAATCCTCGCCGTTGGGGATGATGACGAGGCCATCGATCTCGGGCGCATCGGCGCTCGAACGCGCGAGCGCCCCCTCTTCGTCGACCTCTTCCACCAGGACCGTGATCCGGCGCCCGATCCAGCGCTCCAGCCGCTGGGTGGAGATGTCCTCCTGCCACTGCAGCAGGCGCACGCGCCGTTCCTCGCGCACCTCCTCGGGCACGGCACCGGGAAGCGCATTGGCCGCCGCGCCCTCGACGGGGGAATAGGCGAAGGCGCCGACCCGGTCGAGCTGCGCCTCTTCGAGGAACTGCAACAGCAAGTCGAAATCCTCCTCGGTCTCACCGGGGAAGCCGGTGATGAAGGTCGAGCGGATCGTCAAGTCGGGGCAGATCTCGCGCCAGCGCCGGATGCGCTCGAGCACCCGTTCGGTGACCGCCGGACGCTGCATCGCCTTGAGGATGCGGGGGCTTGCATGCTGGAACGGGACGTCGAGGTAGGGCAGGATCTTGCCCTCGGCCATGAGGGGAACGAGCTCGTCCACGCTCGGATAGGGGTAGACGTAGTGCAGCCGGATCCATACGCCGAGTTCCCCCAACAGGCGGGCGAGCTCGGTGAGGCGCTGGCGTACCGGCCGGCCGTCGACGAACCCCGTACGGTACTTGAGATCGACCCCGTAGGCGGCGGTGTCCTGCGACACGACGAGGATCTCCTTGACGCCGGATTCCACCAGCGCCTCGGCCTCGGCCATGATCTCGTGGATGGGGCGGCTGACGAGATCGCCGCGCAGCGAGGGGATGATGCAGAAGGTGCAGCGGTGGTTGCAACCCTCGGAGATTTTCAGATAGGCATAGTGCGGCGGCGTGAGCCGCAGTCCCTGCGGGGGGACGAGATCGGTGAAGGGGTCGTGCGGCTTGGGCAGATGGCGGTGCACGAGATCGAGTACCTCGGCCTCCGCATGCGGGCCGGTGATCGCCAGCACCTGCGGGAATTCTTCGAGGATACGCTGCGGCCGAGCACCCAGGCAGCCGGTGACGATGACCTTGCCATTCTCCGCCAGCGCCTCGCCGATCGCCTGCAGCGATTCTTCCACGGCTGCGTCGATGAAGCCGCAGGTATTGACGATGACCAGATCCGCCCCTTCGTAGTCGGGGCTCAGCGCATAGCCCTCGGCGCGCAGACGCGTGAGGATGCGTTCGCTGTCGACGGTGGCCTTGGGACACCCCAGGCTCACCATGCCCACGCGGGGCGCGGCAAACTCAAGTTTCATCGGGTTTGGTCGGTGAGGTCGCACCGCTCGAGGCGGATTCGTCCGTTTGCGGCCGCAGGCCGGAGAACATGGCGCCGAAGAGACCGCGCGTCTGGCTTTCTGCCTGTTGCTGCATCTGGGTAAGGAGCTGGCGCGACTGTTCGAGATAGGCGTTCATCATGGACTGTAGCGCCGGCGTCTGCAGCGAAAGGAACTGGGCCATCCAGTCGGTACCGAGCGGCGCGCTGTCCCCATAGAGCGAGCGTAACTGCTCCTGGAACTTGTTCTGCATCTCGACGAAGGCGGCGATGCTGTTTTCCAGATAGCGCCCCATCAGGTTTTGCGACGCCTGACCGTAGAAACGGATGATCTGCGCGAGCATCTCCGAAGAAAAGAGAGGTTGACCGCAGGCCTCTTCCTCGAGGATGATCTGCAGCAGCACGCTGCGCGTGAGATCCTCCCCCGTCTTGGCATCGACGATACGGAAAGGCTCGTGCGAGAGCACGAGATTTTTCACGTCACCGATCGTGATGTAAGCGCTGCTGGCGGTATCGTACAAACGGCGATTGGGGTATTTCTTGATCAGGCGGATCTGCTGCGCATCGGTCATTGCCGATCTGTCCCACAAGGAGGTGGTAATGCCGCATTATACCGCAGCAGCAGGCAAAGGTTCCATACCGCCGCAAAACGACCGGGGCTACCGCCCGACACCGCCAGGTATCGCTTCGGCAGCCCCGATGGGCAGGGCGCCCTTTCGCCGATGCGCAAGGCACCGATGCTCAATACATGTGCTGACCGCCGTTGATGGCGATGTTTGCTCCGGTCATGTAAGCGGCCTCTTCGGAGGCGATGTAGGCCACCAGTCCGGCGATTTCCTCGGGCTTGCCCAGACGCCCCATGGGGATCTGCGGCAGGATCTTGGAGTCCAGGATCTCCTGCGGAATGGCGAGCACCATCTTGGTACCGATGTAGCCCGGCGAGACGGTATTGACCGTGACGCCGTAGCGCGCCACTTCGAGCGCCAGCGACTTGGTGAAGCCGTGCATCCCGGCCTTGGCCGCGGCATAGTTGGTCTGGCCGAAGGCGCCTTTCTGGCCGTTGACCGAAGAGATGTTGATGATGCGGCCCCACTTGCGCTCGACCATGCCGTCGATGACCTGCTTGGTCATGTTGAAGACGCTGTCGAGGTTGGTGCGCAGCACCGCGTCCCAGTCGGCCTTGGTCATCTTGCGCAGGGTCATGTCGCGGGTGATGCCGGCGTTGTTGACGAGCACGTCCACCGGGCCGATTTCCTGCACGATTTTCTCGACGCACGCCTTGCAGGAGTCGAAGTCGGCGACATCCACCGGATAGGCGGCGAAGTCGAACCCCTTGGCCTTCATGTCGGCGAGCCACTGCGGCGCGTTCTTGTTGTTGAGCGAATGCGTGGTGACGACGCGATAGCCCATCTGGGCGAGCTTGATGCAGATCGCCTCGCCGAGTCCTCCCATGCCTCCGGTCACCAATGCGATGCGTGTCGTCATTTCCCTTCTCCTCTCTCGTAGATGGCGCCGCGGTGCGCGGCAGGGTTACACAACGGGTTCGCGTACCAAGGGCAGGGCCGGCTCCTTCACGTAGCGGCCCGGCGCCGGCTCGATCGGGCGGTAGCGCTCGTTGCCCAGAGCAGTGCGCGCCGGCACGAGTTTTCCTTTGTGCGCCTCCAGCCAACGCGCCCAGTCCCACCACCAGCTGCCGGGTTGCTCCTGCGCCGCGGACAACCACGCTTCGGGCTCCTCGGGCAAGGATTCGTTGACCCAGTAGCTGCGGCGATTCTTGCTTGCCGGGTTGATGGCACCGGCGATGTGACCGCTCGCCCCCAGCACGAACCGGCGCGGACCACCGAGCAAGTGTTGCGAGAGATAGGCGCCGCGCCAGGGCACGATGTGGTCCTCGCGCGCCGCCATCACGTAGGCCGGCATGTCGAGGCGGGTGAGGCTCACCGGCTCGCCGAGCATCGTCAATTTGTTGGGCACACGCAGATTGTTCTCGAGATACATGTTGCGCAGGTAGTAGGTGACGAACGGCCCGGGCAGGTTGGTGCTGTCGCTGTTCCAGTAGAGCAGGTCGAAGGGTTTGGGCGCCTCACCCTTGAGGTAGTTGTTGATCACGTAATTCCAGACGAGGTCGTTGGCGCGCAGCGCCGAGAAGGTATTGGCGAGCTCCGAGCCCAGCATCAACCCGCCTTTGCCGATCGCCGCCTCGCGCGCAGTGACGCTCGCCTCGTCCACGAGGCAACCGAGCTCGCCGCTCTCGGCG
>JAQUGB010000149.1 GCA_028684345.1 Tepidiphilus sp.
GCGCTGCGCCGGGTCATCGCCCAGGCCCGTCGGGTGCTCGACAAGGACATCCCCATCCTGCTGCGCGGCGAGAGCGGCGTGGGCAAGGAACTCTTCGCCCAAGCCCTCCATCGCAGCTCGCCGCGGCGCGACAAACCGTTCGTGGCAGTCAATTGCGCCGCGTTACCGGAAGCGCTCATCGAGGCCGAGCTCTTCGGCTATGCCCCCGGCGCCTATACCGGCGCGCGCCGCGAGGGGAGCCTCGGGCGCATCCGCGAGGCGCACGGCGGCACGCTCTTTCTCGACGAGATCGGCGACATGCCGCTCGCGCTGCAGGGGCGACTGCTGCGGGTGCTGGAGACGAAGGAGGTCGTGCCACTGGGCGGAAAACCGGTGCGCGTCGAGTTTGCGCTCATCGCGGCCACACACCGCGACCTGCCGGCAGAAGTCGAGGCGGGGCGATTCCGTGCCGATCTCTACTATCGGCTGGCGGGCCTGACGCTCACCTTGCCGCCGCTGCGCGAGCGCAGCGATCTACCCGTGCTGGTGGAGCGCAACCTGCGCGCCTGCGCGCCGAACCGGGACCTGAGGCTCGCGCCCGAAGTGGCCGCTGCGTTTGTGGCCCATTCCTGGCCGGGCAACGTGCGGGAACTGGCGCAGGCGCTGCGCGTGGCCGCAGCCCTGGTCGATGAGGACGAGACGGTGATCGGCTGGGAGGCACTGCCCGAGGGGCTCGCGGCGGCGCTGAAGCAACGGACCAGCATGTCCCCCTCCCTGCCGCAAGGGCAGGAAGAGGCATTGGAACTGGCAACCCTGTCGCGCGCCGCGATCGAGCGGGCGCTCGCCGCAAGCCGCGGCAACCGCACGGCGGCGGCAAGGCGCCTGGGCATCAGCCGCGCCACGCTCTATCGCAAATTGCGCGAGATGGACGGACGGCGCGCCGATCGCTAGGCCCGCACGCCCAGGCGTTCGAGCAGACCCTCGAGCGTGTCGTCGTCGGCGAAGGAGATCTCGAGCGTGCCGCGCCCGTCGCGGCGGCGCTTGATGAGGACTGGCGCGCCGAAGTGTTCGGAAAGCGCCTCTTCCAGCCGCCGCCAGTCGGGGTCTTTCACCGTTTCGGGTTTGGGCGCGGGCGGAGAAAGCAGCGCCTGCACGGCGCGCTCGGTCTGACGCACCGACCAGCCCTGCGCCGCGGCACGTCGGGCGAGCTCCACCTGCTGCGGCACGGCGAGCGCGAGCAGCGCCCGCGCGTGCCCCATCTCCAGGGCGCCCTCCATCAGCAGCTCGCGCACCGGCTCGGCCAATTGCAGCAGGCGCAGCAGGTTGGTGACCGCCGAGCGGCTGCGACCGACGGCCTCGGCCGCCTGCTGGTGCGTCATGCCAAATTCGTCGATGAGCCGCTGCAACCCCAGGGCCTCTTCGATGGGGTTGAGATCCTCGCGCTGAAGGTTCTCGATGAGCGCCATCGCCAGCGCCGCCTCGTCCGGAATCTCGCGCACGAGACAGGGCACTTCCAGCAGACCCGCCATGCGGGCGGCACGCCAGCGCCGCTCGCCGGCGATGAGCTCGTAGCGCTCGCCCACAGGACGCACCAGCAGCGGCTGCATCACGCCCTGGGCGCGGATCGAGGCGGCGAGCTCTTCCAGCGCCTGCGGGTCCATGCGCGTGCGCGGCTGGTAGCGGCCGGGATCGATGCGATCGAGGTCGATACTGCGCAGTGTCTCCGGCATGACCCCGGCCGGCGCGCCCAGCAGCGCGTCCAGCCCGCGCCCCAAACCCTTGCGCTTGCCCGCTGCCATCAGTGCGCCTCCGCAAGCGGGGCGGCCACGCCCAGGCGCCGCTCCAGCTCGGCGGCGAATTCGAGGTAGGCGAGCGCGCCCCGCGAGCGGGGATCGAAGACGACCCCTGGCACGCCGTGGCTCGGCGCCTCGGCCAGGCGCACGTTGCGCGGGATCACCGTCGCGAAGACTTTCTCGCCGAAATGGCGCTTCACTTCCTCCGAGACCTGCTGCTGCAGCGTCACGCGCGGATCGAACATCACCCGTAGCAGCCCGACGATGCGCAGTTCCCGGTTGAGGTTCGCATGCACGCGCTTGATGGTGTTGGCCAGATCCGACAAGCCCTCCAGCGCATAGTATTCGCATTGCATTGGAATGATCACGCCGTCGGCGCAGGTGAGCGCGTTGAGCGTGAGCAACGACAGCGACGGCGGACAGTCGATGAGCACGAAATCGTAGGCGGCAGGGGCGGCGGCGAGCGCGTCACGCAAACGGAATTCGCGCCGCGGCAAGTCGACGAGCTCCACCTCGGCCCCGGCGAGTTCCCGATTGGCGGGCAGCACGTCGTAGCCGCCGGATTCGGAGCGCAACGTTGCCTCTTCCAGGCCCGACAGCCCCACCAGCACCTGATAGACGGAGCGCTCGAGCATGCGCTTGTCGATGCCGCTGCCCATGGTGGCGTTGCCCTGCGGGTCGAGGTCGACGAGCAGCACGCGGTGCCCCCGCCGGGCGAGCGCCGCGGCAAGGTTGACGCTGGTCGTGGTCTTGCCGACCCCGCCCTTTTGGTTGGCGATGCAAAACACGTGGCCCATCAGCGAAATTCCCCGATCACGAGATGGCGCGCCTCGGCAAGCCCCGGCACGTCCAGCGGAACGACTCGTGTCACCACGTCCGCCGGCAGGCCGGCGAGTTCGTCGCGGTGGCGCGGCCCTTTCATGGCATACCAGTGCCCACCCGGCGACAGGAGGTGGCGGGTGAGCGCGACGAACTCATCGAAGCGCGCGAATGCTCGCGAGATGATACCCGAGATCGGCGCCGGTGGCCGCCAACGCTCGACGCGCTCATGCCAGGGATGGAAGCCTTTCAGCCCCAATTCGATCGCCGCCTGACGCTGGAAGGCGATCTTCTTCGCCACCGCGTCGAGCGAATGCACTTCGAGCGGCCGCTCCTCGGCCTGGGCTGCGAGCGCGAGCACGATGCCCGGTAGCCCCGCGCCGGAGCCGACGTCGACGAGCACCCGCTCCTGTCGCACCCAGGGCCAGACGGCGAGCGCGTCGAGCAGGTGGTGCGTGACGAGCTCGTCGAGCCGCGTGATCGCCGTGAGGCTGTAGACGCGGTTCCACTTCACGAGCAGCCCGGCGTAGCGCCACAACGCCTCCAGCGTCGTCGCAGGCAAGGAAAGCCCGAGTGCGGCGACGCCCTCTTCGAGCAGGGCGCGCGCCGCGGTCTCGTCCAGCGGCGCAGGAGCGCGAAGGCTCACTCGGCCCCCTCCGGCGCCACTTCGGCCTGCGGCGCGGATTCGCCGCGGCGCAGCCACACGAGCAGGATCGCGATCGCCGCCGGTGTCACGCCCTGGATACGGCTTGCCTGTCCCAGCGTCTCCGGCGCGTGCTGGGCGAGTTTCTGCTGGATCTCGCGCGACAGCCCCGGGATGCGGGAATAGTCGATCCCCGGCGGGATGCGCAGCGCCTCAGCGGCCTTGAGCCGCTCGACCTCGGTGTGCTGGCGCGCGAGATAACCGTGATACTTGGCAGCGATCTCGAGCTGCTCGATCACCGCCGGGTCGTTCTCGGGCAGCTCCGGCGCCCCCGGCAGGGTCATGAGTTCCTCGTAGCGCACCCCCGGACGGCGCAGCAGATCGAAGAAGCTCGCCTCGCGCTCGAGCGGCGCGCCCAGCACTTGGGCGAACGCCTGCGCCTCGTCCGGCGAGATCCGAGCCGGGACGACCCGCTGTGCCTGCAGACGCGCCGTCTCGCGCTCGATCGCCTCGCGCTTGCGGCAGAACGCCGTCCAGCGCGCGTCATCGACCAGCCCCAGGCGACGCCCGATCTCGGTGAGCCGCAGGTCGGCGTTGTCCTCGCGCAACTGCAAGCGGAACTCGGCGCGCGAGGTGAACATGCGATAGGGTTCGCTCACGCCCTTGGTGACGAGATCATCGACGAGCACGCCGAGATAAGCCTCGTCGCGCCGCGGCCACCACGGCTCATGGCCGAAGACGAAGCGCGCCGCATTGACCCCCGCGAGCAGCCCCTGCGCCGCAGCTTCTTCGTAGCCGGTGGTGCCATTGATCTGACCGGCGAAGAAGAGCCCGTGGAAGTGCTTGGTCTCGAGGCTGTGCTTGAGGTGGCGCGGATCGTAATAGTCGTATTCGATGGCGTAGCCGGGACGCAGCACGTGCACCCGCTCCAGCCCCGGGATGGTGCGCAGCATCTCGATCTGCACGTCGAAGGGCAGCGAAGTGGATACCCCATTGGGATAGATCTCGTTCGTCTCCAGCCCTTCGGGTTCGAGGAAGACGTTGTGCCCGTCCTTGTCGGCGAAACGGTGGATCTTGTCCTCGATCGAGGGACAATAGCGCGGCCCCACCCCCTCGATCACGCCGGCGTAGAGGGGCGAGCGATCGAGGTTGCGACGGATGATCTCGTGCGTGCGCGCGTTGGTGCGCGTGA
>JAQUGB010000150.1:0-2382 GCA_028684345.1 Tepidiphilus sp.
AGCGCTTCGAAGCGGCGGGGTCGCCATTTGCGGGCGAGGGCGAGCTGGGTCATAGGGAGAATTCTACCGGATTCTCTCGACGACACCACGAAACGCCCTGGGATGGGAATTTTTTATTGAGATCATTTCTCAATATCATTTGCATTTGGCGCCCTCACACCTTATCCTTTCTTCAGGACGAGATCACGAGCACGAGGAGAATCCCATGATCAGCAAAGTCTTGGCGCGCTTCGGCCCGATGGGCACGGCGCACGAGCCGACGCAACGGAAAGGCGGTGCCTTGCGCGCGTTTCGCGCCGCGTTGGGATGGGCGATCTGGCTCGCGGGCGCGGCCGTGCTGTTCGCGGCGGTCTTGGTTCCCTTGAAGACGGCTTCACCTTGGGGTTTCCTCGTCTGCCTCTCCTTGTCGGCGGCCCTCGGCGGCTTGCTGATCGCGCGCACCTTGTCGTCGTGGGTGCTGGCTTCCCCTGTCACGGCCGAGATCTTTGCCGCCGGCGTGATGGGCACGAGCGTGATCGTAGGGCTCATCCTGCCCTCCATCCAAGAAATCGCCTCCCAGGACGGTGGGCAGGTACAAACGATGCTCCGGTGGATGCTGATGCTCGGCCTGGGGGCCGGCATGTTGGCCCTGCTCGATCGGTTGGTGCCGCACCGCCATGAGCCCCTGGCCGGGCAGGAGCGCTCGGCCCGCTTGTTCCTGTTTGCGCTCGCCCTGCACAACGTGCCCGAAGGGTTGGCGCTGAGCATGAGTGAGGTGCTGGGACCCAGCCTTGCCTTGGGCATCGCGATCCAGAACGTGCCCGAGAGCGTGCTGGCGATGTGGTTGCTCACGGCGGCCGGCTGGTCCGATAGGAAAGCGGGCATCTGGGCTTTCGCCGCGGTCTCGGTGGAACCCGTGGTGGCGCTGCTGACGAAAAGCCTGGGTCTGGTCGGCACCGAACAGGCGTTCTCGATGGCCGGCCTGGCAGCAGGGGCCATGGGGTTCGTGCTGATCCATGAATTCGCGCCCCGGCTTCGCCAAAGCGGAACGCGGGCGATCCTACCGCTCGTCGGCGGGGCGGCCTTGGTGTTGGGGCTGTCGTACTGGGTATGAGGAGGGTGGCGAGCCGGACCCCCGGCACTTGCGGGGAGCGGTTAGGGCTGCTGCCTTCCGGCCCTGACCCGGTTCCCGCGCCGCAATGCGGGGCGACCCGCCACGGCGCTATTCTAACACGCCTCGAGGAGCGGAAAGGGTCGCGCCATCGCGATCTGCGGTGCCCGCTCGCAGCCGCGAGCCAAAGCGTTCCAGCACGGCAGGATCGGCACCGACCCGACGCAACTGCGTGAGATAGTCCTGCGCCTTGCCCCACAGCTGTAGCTCGAGGCAGAGCTCGACGAGGGCTTCGAGCACCGCGGGCTCTTCGGGGTGAGCCGAGCGCCATTCTTCCAGCCGGACGAGCGCCTCTTGCCGAGCGCCGGGTTCGACACAGTAAGGGTAGAGCCGAACCAGCTCCGGCAGCCAGCACTTGCTCAAGGCGTTTTCGAGGATGGGACGAAGCTTCATGCCCTGCCCCCGGTCGAGCGCCAGCCTTGCCAAGGAAACGAGGAAAGCGGGATCGTAGCGTTCTTCCTTGGGTAGCCGTTTCCACCAAGCGGCGAGGTCTACCCCCAAGCTCAGCCGGGAGGAGGCATCGTCGAGGTGGGCTTGCCGGATGAGGGCAGCCGTTTCGCTCGCGTCCATGGCTTCGAGCGCGCGCAAGCGACGTGCCGATTCGAGCACTTCCTGCCAACGTTCTTCCCTTTTGGCGGCTTCCAGCCTCAGACGCAGCGCCGTGGCCTCGGGGAGACCGCGCAGTTCTGCGAGCCGCTCCATCGCCGCATGGAGGCGTTCGGGACGGGCGCATCGTGCGCCGAACTCGGCTTCCAGCACGGCACGAACGTCGGGCCAACGCTGGAGCCGGGCAAGCCAGTTCTCCGCTCGGGATTCATCGCCGCGATCGAGCGCCGTCACGGTGGCGAGCGCCGCGCCGGCTTCGGAAAGGTCGGGGTATCGGGAGAGCCGGTCCG
Source organism: Tepidiphilus sp. (assembly GCA_028684345.1). Classification (GTDB taxonomy): domain Bacteria; phylum Pseudomonadota; class Gammaproteobacteria; order Burkholderiales; family Rhodocyclaceae; genus Tepidiphilus. The sequence continues at coordinate 2,047 of JAQUGB010000150.1, forward strand.
CCAAACGATGGACCCTCACCACATCGCCCAGCACATGGGCGCGCACCAGCTGCGACAGCGTGTGCGTGGCCCGACGCAAACGCCACGCCTCGCGCCGATTGCGTAGGGATCGGGGCAGTGCGATGAGCGAGCTTCCCAGCCGCAACAGGGCGTAGAGAACCAATACGGTCGCCACGACCAACGATGCGAAAAGGGTGAGAGACAACTGGGCACGCCACGGAGGCACGACGAAGACCACGTAACCATCCACGCCCTCGATGGCGAGCCCTGCCGCCACCGCCAAAGACGCCACGAGCACGAAGGTAAGCAAGGCTTTCATGGGGCTCTCCTCAAGGG
>JAQUGB010000150.1:2482-4320 GCA_028684345.1 Tepidiphilus sp.
TTCGGCCTGCAGGCGCGCCTCGATCTGGGCGAGCGCGGCGAACGAGTCGGTGAGCGAGAGGCGCGTCGCACCGACCGCTTGTGCCGTGAGCTCGTCGAGCGCCGCGAGCGTCGCGGCCACGACAGGATCATCACGTTCGTAGAATCGCTCCACCGCCTCTCGTACTTTATCGAGCGCGGCACGGTAACGCGCCTCGTCGCCACTCTGGGCGGCGAGTCGAGCGCTGGAGAGCCACAACCTCAGGTTTTCTTCGAGCACCAGGCGCATCTGCGGCGAAAGGAGCTCCGGCGCAACCGCATCGAGTCGCTCCAAACGCACCAGCCCAGCCACGGATGTGAGCATTGCGTCGCCCCAATGCAGGATCGTCTGCCAGATTCCTTGGTACCAAGGTGATTCCCCCGGCGGCAAAGAATTCTCCGACCCTGCGTCGGCACCGTGCCGAGGGAGGGCGATGCTCGCCGTCTCCGGCACGGGCGCGGCGAAGGTGAGGGTGAGCTGCGGCAAACGGGATTCCAGCGCATCGAGTCGGGCGAGGATCCCGTCGAGATCGACCCGAGGGGCGCCGCGGAGACGCTCCAAGTCGCGGGCGAGCGCCTGACGCAAGGGCAGGAAGAGCCCTTTGCTCTCCTTGGCCAAACGCGCGTCGAGTTCGGCGAGCACGGCAATCGCGGACGAGAGGTCGTTCGCCCAGTCGATGCGCCGTTGCGCATAGCTGAGCACGTCACGCGCCTCGACGAGCAGGCGTCGCTCGTCCTGCCGGCTCAGCGCCTGGGTGAGGCGCTCCACCAAACGGCCCAGCTCGCGCAGATCATCCACTTGCCCTTGAACCTGCCCCAGCGTGCGCTGGACGGCATCGAGCCGCTGCGTGAGGACGGTCAGCGCACCTTGGAGCTGCTGGAATGATTCCTCGCTGCGTCGCGATCCTTGTTCGAGCCGGACGAGTCGCTCCTCGAGCGCCTGGCGCTGCGCCGCCTCCTGCTGCACGACATGGCGCGCATAAGCGTAGGCGCCCAAAGCAAGTAGCGACACCACGACGCCGGCTGCCAACGCCCAGCCGCCCCAGCGGCGACAGGAACGGCCGGATCGAGCGGACGGGGCACTCGATTCTGCCTCGTTCGCGTGGGATGTCCCACCCTGTGGATCTCCCGTAGCACCCTGCGGAGGACTGGACGTAGCTTCTTGTCCTGCCGATTCGGGCGAGGATTCGGGGGAAGGAGCGGTGGCACCCACGCTTTCTGCAGCCGCGGTATCCTCCACGGTGTTTTCTTTCGTTTTCGGCTCGTTCATCGACTTCCCTCCTGCACAGCGGGCAAGGATTCCAATGTGGCCATCAGCCCCGCGTCTCCCGGAGCCGCTGCCGTGACGACACGCCGCAGACCCAGGGTCGTAGCCGCGGCAGCGATGCGCGGATGCGCCGCGACGGCCGGCACGTCGACAAGCAGCGGCCAATCGGCAGCCGGTACCAGGGCCGGCAGATTCATGACCCCTTCGCTGCTCGTGAGGAGCATGGCGGCGAGCCGCCGCTCGCGCAAGGGGGCGAGCACTTCCGCCGTCCATCGGGGCTGGACGCGACGATAACATATCCAGGTATCGACCAGGGCGCCGCGCTCGATCAGCGTTTGCGCGAGCAGCGCCCGCCCGCCCTCTCCTTTGACGAGCAGCACCCGCCGCCCAGAGACGGCCGCGCGCGCACACTCGGGCAGCGCGAGCACTGCCTCCGAATCCGCCCCCTCGCGGGGACAGATGACCTCTGAGAATCCCAGGGCGCGCAGCGATTCGGCACTGCCCTCACCCACCGTCATCACCGGCGGACCCGGCGGCCAGGCGCGGTAACGGCG
>JAQUGB010000151.1 GCA_028684345.1 Tepidiphilus sp.
CCTGCGGTGTCTTCGTGCTCGGCGATCGATTGGTCGATCCCCGCCGCGTCGATCTCTCCACCTGCGGCATGGTGCTGGAGAAGAACGGCGAGATCGTCGCCACGGGCGCCGGGGCAGCCGCGCTCGGCGCGCCGGCCAATGCCGTGGCCTGGCTCGCCAATACACTCGGCCAGTTGGGCGTGTCCCTGCAGGCCGGTGAAATCATCCTATCGGGCTCGCTCGCTGCCATGGTGCCGGTGCGCGCAGGCGACAATCTCTCCGTGACGATCGGCGGTATTGGTCGCTGCTCGGTTAGGTTCGCGTAATTCGAGAGAAAAGGAAAAACGCATGAAAAAGATCCGTTGCGCTTTGATCGGCTCCGGCAACATCGGCACCGATCTGCTCTATAAACTCAAACGCAGCAGCGTGCTCGAGCCGGTGTGGATGGTCGGCATTGACCCGGCTTCCGAAGGGCTCGCGCGTGCCCGCGAGATGGGGCTCAAGACTACCGCCGAAGGCGTCGACGGCTTGCTCCCCCATGTGGAAGAAGACGAGATCCGCATCGCCTTCGACGCGACCAGCGCCTACGTGCACCCGGAAAACAGCCGCAAGCTCAACGCGCTCGGCGTGCTGATGATCGACCTCACCCCGGCGGCGATCGGCCCCTACTGCGTACCCCCGGTCAACCTCAAGGAACACGTCGGCAAGGGTGAGATGAACGTCAACATGGTCACCTGCGGCGGCCAGGCGACCATCCCCATGGTGTATGCCGTCTCCCGCGTGCAACCAGTCGCCTACGGCGAGATCGTCGCCACCGTTGCGAGCAAGTCCGCCGGCCCGGGCACGCGCAAGAACATCGACGAATTTACCCGCACCACCGCCGGAGCCGTGGAGAAGGTGGGCGGCGCCAAGAAAGGCAAGGCCATCATCATCCTCAACCCCGCCGAACCGCCGCTCATCATGCGCGACACGGTGCACTGCCTCACCGAGACCGAACCCGAGCGCGAGCTCATCACTGCCTCGATCCACGAAATGATCAAGGAAGTGCAGAAATACGTCCCCGGCTACCGTCTGGTCAATGGCCCCGTCTTCGACGGCAACCGTGTCTCCGTCTATCTCGAAGTCGAAGGGCTGGGCGATTATCTACCCAAATACGCCGGCAACCTCGACATCATGACCGCGGCCGCGGCGCGCACCGCCGAGATGTTCGCCGAAGAAATCCTGGCCGGCAAACTGCGCCTGGAACCCAACCGCGCCGTAGCGCTCGCCTGATAGGAGACAACGATGGATCTTCGCGGCAAGAAAATCACCGTCCATGACATGACCCTGCGCGACGGGATGCACCCCAAGCGCCATCAGATCACGCTCGAGCAGATGGTGGCGATCGCCAAGGGGCTCGACGAAGCGGGCGTGCCCCTCATCGAAATCTCCCACGGCGACGGGCTGGGCGGCGCTTCGGTCAATTACGGCTTTCCGGCGCACAGCGACGAAGAGTATCTCGCCGCTGTCATCCCCCAGCTCAAGCGCGCCAAGGTCTCGGCCCTGCTGCTGCCGGGCATCGGCACCGTCGATCACCTGAAAATGGCCCACGAACTCGGGGTGAATACCATCCGAGTGGCAACGCACTGCACCGAAGCCGACGTCTCCGAGCAGCACATCGGCATGGCGCGCAAACTCGGTATGGACACCGTGGGCTTTCTCATGATGGCCCACATGAACACGCCCGAAGGTCTGGTGCAGCAAGCCAAGCTCATGGAGAGCTACGGTGCCAACTGCATCTACGTCACCGATTCGGCCGGGCATCTGCTGCCCGACGGCGTCAAGGCGCGCGTGGGCGCGGTGCGCGAAGCGCTCAAGCCCGAAACCGAGCTCGGCTTCCATGCCCACAACAATCTCGGCATGGCGATCGCCAATTCGCTCGCCGCGATCGAAGTGGGTGCCGTGCGCATCGACGGTTCGGCCGCCGGGCTGGGCGCGGGCGCAGGCAACACGCCCACCGAAGTGTTGGTGGCCGTGTGCGATCTCATGGGCATCGAGACGGGCATCGACGTCTTCAAGATCCAGGACGTGGCCGAAGACCTCGTCGTTCCCATCATGGACTTCCCCATCCGCATCGACCGCGACGCCCTCACCCTGGGTTACGCTGGCGTCTATGGCTCCTTCCTGCTTTTTGCCAAGCGCGCCGAGCAGAAATACGGCATCCCGGCCCGTGAGCTCCTCGTCGAGCTCGGACGTCGCGGCATGGTCGGGGGGCAGGAAGACATGATCGAAGATACGGCGCTTAGCATGGCCAAAGCGCGGGAGATGGCAGCATGAAATTGACCCAGGAAGTGATCGAACGCCTGGCGGAGCACCTCGAGCGTTGCGAGCTCGAGGCGCGCGACACGACCAAGATCACCGACGAGCATCCCGACATGGATTGGGAAGACGCCTACGCCATCCAGGAGGCGATCAAACGGCGCAAGCTCGCCCGGGGGTCACGGGTGGTCGGTTTCAAGGCGGGGCTGACCTCCCATGCCAAGATGCGGCAGATGGGCGTCTCCACCCCGTGTTTCGGGTTCCTCGTCGACGACTATGCCGTGCCGGAAGGGGGAGAGATCGACACCTCCGCGCTCATCCATCCCAAGGTCGAGCCGGAGATCGCGTTTGTGACCAAGGCTCCCCTCAAGGGGCCGGGATGCCACATCGGCGCGGTGCTCGCCGCCACCGATTTCGTGATTCCCGCCATCGAAGTGATCGACAGCCGATACCGCGATTTCAAGTTCGACCTGAAGAGCGTGATCGCCGACAATTGCTCGAGCAGCCGTTTCGCCGTGGGAGGGCGCATCGCGCCACCTCAGGAGCTCGATTTGCGCACGATCGGCGTGGTGTTGGAGAAAAACGGTGAGCCAGTGGCCTTCGGCGCCGGTGCCGCCGTGCTGGGACATCCGGCAAGTGCTATCGCCATGCTTGCCAACGAGCTGGGACGGCGTGGTGAGGAGATCCCGGCCGGCAGCCTCATCCTCTCGGGCGGAATCACGGAAGCCGTGAGCGTGCAAAAAGGCGATGCGATCTCGCTGCGCGTGCAGCACCTGGGATCGGTCGGGGTTCGTTTTCGTTGACAAGGAGGAATCATGCCGTTCGTGCATATCTACATTCTCGAAGGTCGTACTGAAGAGCAGAAGAAGGCGGCAATCGCCAAGGTGACCGAGGCGCTGGTCGAGTCGCTCGGTTCGCCCAAGGAGAACATCCGCGTGATGATCCAGGAGGTACCAAAATCGCAATGGGGGATCGGAGGGATAACAGCAAAAGATTTGGGGAGATGATTGTCTGCCCCTTGGCCTCTGGCGCATCATTATAAAGATTCTATATCAAAGGAGTGTAGTCATGGACACCGTATCTAAAGAGCTTTTCCAACAACTGATTCACCATGAAAAAAATGGCATTAGAACGGTGGATCGTCGAATTTTCGTAGATGAGGAGCTCTTTGAGCTGGAGCGGAAAAATATCTGGCTCAAGGTCTGGGTTTTCGTTGCGCATGAAAGCCAGATTCCAAACCCCCGCGACTACCTGACGACATGGATTGAAAGAACGCCCATCGTCATTACGCGCAATAAGGAGGGCAAGCTTCACGCCTTTGTCAATATTTGCTCGCATCGCGGCAGTACCTTGGTCCGAATGTCCAAGGGGAAGGCAACGAATTTCGCCTGCCCTTTCCATGGATGGGTCTTTGATGCGAAAGGAAAACTTCTCGATGTCGTGAAGAAAGACATCGGTGGTTACCCAGCCAGTTTTGACACTTGCGGCCGCGATCTTGTGCCCGTCCGACTCGAAAGCTATCGTGGTTTTCTCTTTGCGACGCTCAACCCGCATGCTGAACCCCTGGAAGACTATCTGGCTGAGAGCAAGACTTTCATCGATCTCATAGTGGATCAGTCTCCTCAAGGGATCGAGGTATTGAAAGGAAAATCGACCTATACTTTCAATGGCAACTGGAAGATGCAGGCCGAAAACGGGGTCGATGGTTATCATGTCGATGCCACGCACGCCAATTATGTAATGGTCTATCAAAACCGAGCCAAGATCAATGCCGAAAAAGGATTGAAAGTCTTGGCTGCAGGACAGATCACCTCGGTGCCCAATAGTGGTTTCTTCCACCTCGGCAATGGCCACACTGTCATCTGGTGGGACAAGGCGAACGCCGCGGATCAGCCGATTTACGCGCATCGTCAAGAGCTCGCCGCTCGTCACGGAGAGATCAAGGCGAAATGGATGACGGAGCGGGCGCGCAACATGCTCATTTATCCTAACGTCTTCCTCATGGATCAGATGAG
>JAQUGB010000015.1 GCA_028684345.1 Tepidiphilus sp.
AGCGCCCGCACGCCGGGGTAGATGAGGTCGGTGTCTTCGAGGATTTTGTCGTTGCGGTAGTCCTGGGCGGCGAGCCCCAGTGCGCGGGCCTTGATGCGCAGGTTGATGTCCTTGGAGACGAGGATCACCGGGCGCGGGGCGAAGCGCTGGGCGAGCGCCTTGACCACGGCGAGGATCTGGTTGTCGGCGCGCGACAGTGGGAGGCTCGTGGGGAGTTCCGCTTCCAGCGCTTCGGTCTGCAGGTAGAGCCGGCCCGTGGCCTGCCCGCCGGAGGGGCCAGCGAGGTCGAACCCTTCGGCGAGCGAGGCTTCGCGGCCGCTGACGATGGCTTCGAGCGTGCGGCTCGCCTGGCGGGCGTTGCGCGAGACTTCCGAGAGCCCCTTCTTGTGCGTGTCGAGCTCTTCGAGCGCCACCATGGGAAGAAAGAGGTCGTGTTCCTCGAAGCGGAAAAGCGCCGTCGGGTCGTGCATGAGCACGTTGGTGTCGATGACGTAGAGCTTGCGCTCGGCGGCGGTTGGGCGGCGTCGGGGCATCGGCGATCCTTTCGGCGGCGATCAGGCCAGGGTTTTCTGTAGGGCGGCGAGCACTTCCTGGGCGTGGCCGTCGACCTTGACGCCGCGCCACAGGTGGAGGATGCGCCCGTCGGGGCCGATGAGGAAGGTGGATCGCTCGATGCCGCGCACGGGCTTGCCGTACATCGTCTTGTTCTTGATGACGTCGTAGGCGGTACAGGCGAGCTCTTCAGGATCGGAGACGAGCTCGAAGGGGAGTTGGTACTTGGCCTTGAAGTTCTCGTGGGATTTGACGCTGTCGCGCGACACGCCCAGGATCACGGCGCCGAGGGCGGAGAATTCGGGAAAGAGGTCGCGGAAGGCGATGGCTTCGTTGGTGCAGCCGGGGGTGTTGTCCTTGGGGTAAAAATACAGGACGACGGGGCGGCCGCGTAATGCCGAGAGGGTGATTTCCTGGCCGCCGGTGGCGGGCAGGGTGAAGTCGGGGGCGAGGGTTCCGGGTTCGAGCATGATCGTCTCCTTCGTTTCAGCCGAGGATGAGGCCGGCGACGACGCGGCGGCCTTCGCTGGCGGTGACATTATAGGTGCGGCAGACGGCCGATAGCGTCATGAACTCGAAACCTGGACCGGCGGCGGCGAGCCGGCGCAGCAGCGGCACGGGGGGTCGGCGCAGGGTGGCCCCGGTGGCGATCAGCAGGAGTTCGGGGCGCAGGGAGAGGAGGGGTTCGAGCGCCGATTCGTCGAGCGCGTCGAACCCGCCCTCGAACCAGGGGGCGACGGCCTCGGGGGTGAGGATGAGGTTGGTTTCGTAGCGCAGGCGGTCGATTTCGACCCAGCCGGGGCCGTGGGCAGTGACGAGGTGGATGTCGCGGGGCTGTTCGAGGCGCAATTCCATGCGTTTTTCCCGGGGAAGTTGCCGCAATGCGGTAATTTTTGGCTAAGATTACCGTTTTGCGCCCGGCCGGGCAAGGTGGGCGCTTTCGTGCGAGGACGCAAACATGGGAACGCGCAGCGGGAACGTGGTGCCGGTACGGCAGGGGCAGACGGAGACGGAGACGCCGGAGACGGTGGTCGAGGCCGCGCGTCCTTCCCTGCGCCCCATCCTGAAATCGTCGAAGCTCGACGACGTCTGTTATGACATCCGCGGCCCGGTGCTGGCGCGCGCCAAGCAGATGGAGGAAGACGGCCACAAGATCATCAAGCTCAACATCGGCAACCTCGCACCTTTCGGTTTCGATCCGCCCGAGGAGATCGTGGTCGACGTGATCCGCAACTTGCGCGAGGCGGGGGGCTATTCCGATTCGAAGGGGCTCTTCTCGGCGCGCAAGGCGGTGGTGCACTACACCCAGCAGAAGGGGATTGCCGGGGTGGACGTGGAGGACGTGCTCCTGGGCAACGGCGTCTCCGAGCTCATCGTGATGAGCCTGCAGGCGCTGCTCGAACACGGCGACGAGGTGCTGGTGCCGGCGCCGGATTATCCGCTGTGGACGGCGGCGGTGAGCCTGGCGGGCGGCAAGCCGCGGCATTACCTGTGCGACGAGGCGTCCGACTGGCTGCCGGATCTGGCCGACATCCGCAAGAAAATCTCGCCGCACACCAAGGCGATCGTGGTCATCAACCCCAACAACCCCACCGGGGCGCTCTACCCGCGCGAGACCCTGGAAGGGATCGTGCAGATCGCGCGCGAGCATCAGCTGATCGTGTTCGCCGACGAGATCTACGACAAGATGCTCTACGACGGCAATACGCATACCTCGATCGCCTCGCTCGCCGACGACGTGCTCTTCATCACGATGAACGGGCTGTCCAAGAATTACCGCGCGTGCGGCTATCGCGCCGGCTGGATGGTGATCTCGGGCGAGAAGCGGCACGCGGCCGACTACATCGAAGGGCTCAACATGCTCGCCTCGATGCGCCTGTGCTCGAACGTGCCGGGGCAGATGGCGATCCAGACCGCCTTGGGCGGGTATCAGAGCATCCAGGATCTGGTGGCGCCGCAGGGGCGGCTCACGCGCCAGCGCAACGCGGCGTATGAACTCTTGAGCCGCATCCCCGGCGTTTCGGTGATGAAGGCCAAGGCGACGCTCTACATGTTCCCGCGGCTGGACCCGAAGGTGTATCCGATCGCCGACGATCAGGAGTTCATCCTCCAGTTGCTGGAGGAGGAAAAAGTGTTGCTGGTGCAGGGTACGGGGTTCAACTGGCCGCAGCCGGATCATTTCCGCATGGTGTTCCTGCCGCACGTCGATGATCTGCACGAGTCGATCGGGCGCATCGAGCGGTTTTTGGAGCGCTACCGGCGACGGCATCAGGTGGTGATGGGTTCAGCGAAAAAGGATAAATGACAAATGACGATGAAGGCGATGCAGGTAGGGCTTTTGGGGATCGGGACCGTGGGCGGCGGGACGTGGCGCGTGCTGCAGCGCAACGCCGAGGAGATCACGCGCCGCGCCGGGCGGCCGATCCGCATCACGCGGGTGGCCGACCGCGACGTGGAACGCGCTCGGGCGCTCACCGCAGGAGCGGCGGAGGTGACGGACGATGCCTTCGCCGTGGTGCGCGCGCCGGACATCGACATCGTGGTCGAACTCATCGGCGGCTACACCCTCGCCAGGGATCTCGTGCTCGCGGCGATCGAGGCGGGCAAGCACGTGGTCACCGCCAACAAGGCGCTGCTCGCCGTGCACGGCAACGAGATCTTCGCCCGGGCTCAGGAGAAAGGCGTGATGGTGGCGTTCGAGGCGGCGGTGGCCGGCGGCATCCCCATCATCAAGGCGCTGCGCGAGGGGCTCACCGCCAACCGCATCGAATGGGTGGCCGGCATCATCAACGGCACGACCAATTACATCCTCACGCAGATGCGCGAGCGCGGCGTGACGTTTGCCCAGGCGCTCACCGAGGCGCAGCAGCTCGGCTACGCCGAGGCCGATCCGACCTTCGACGTGGAAGGCATCGACGCGGCGCACAAGGCCACGCTCATGGCCTCGATCGCCTTCGGCGTGCCGATCCAGTTCGAGCGCGCCTACGTGGAGGGGATCACCCGGATCGAGCTGCGCGACGTGGCCTATGCCGAGGAGCTCGGCTATCGCGTGAAACTTCTGGGCATCGCCAAGCGCCGCGACGGCGGATTCGAGCTGAGGGTGCATCCCACGCTGGTGCCGGCCGATCACCTGCTCGCCAATGTCCATGGCGCCATGAACGCTGTTCTGGTCAAGGGCGACGCGGTCGGGCAGACGATGTACTACGGCAAAGGCGCCGGGGCGGAACCCACGGCGAGTGCGGTGATCGCCGACCTGGTCGATGTCACGCGCCTGCACACGGTCGATTCAGGGAATCGGGTGCCTCACCTGGCTTTTCAGCCGGACCAGGTGCACGAAGTGGCGGCGCTGCCGATCGAGGAATGCCACACGTCCTCCTATCTGCGACTCGAGGTACTCGACCGTCCCGGGGTGCTCGCCGAGTTGACCCACGTGCTCGCTGCCGAAGAAATCTCCATCGCGGCCATGATCCAGAAGGCGCCGGAGGGTGGTCGGGCCGAGATCGTGATGACTACGCACCGGGCGAGCGAAGCGGCGATGAACCGGGCGATCGCGGCGATCGAAGCCCTGGAGGCCGTGCAGGGGGCCGTCACGCGGCTGCGCATCGAACCGCTGGCGGACTAACGGCGCGCGATGGACGAATTCGAAGGGGAAATGCCGCGGGCGCACCATCGCCTGCCGGTCGAGTCTTTGCGCCGGGCAACGGATCCTGCCACCGTCACCGCGGTGCTGACCGAGGCCGGCGGGACGGTGCCCGTGGGGCTGGGACAAGAGCGGGCCGAGGAGGCGCTGCGCTTCGCGTTGGCGATGAATCACGTGGGCGGCTATCACGTGTTCCTCTTCGGCCAGGCGGGAACGGGCCGGCACGCGATCGCCTTGCACCACATCGGGGAGACGGCCCGCCGCTTGCCGGCGCCGGAGGATCTTGCCTATCGCTATGATTTCTCCGACCCGCAACGGCCGCGACTGCTGAAACTCCCCGCAGGCACGGCGCGTAGGCTCTCCGACGACTTGCAGAATTTCACGCGCCAGCTCGAGCCGGCGGTGAACGCGGCCTTCGAGGCGAAGGCGCATCAGGAACGGATCGAGGCGCTGGAGTCGGCGCACAAGGAGCGCGAGAGCCGGGCGATCGAGGCGATCGTTCAGGCGTGCGCCGAGGATCGGCTCAAGTTGCTGCAGACCGGCGATGGTTGGGCCTTCGTCCCCGTGGACGAGGCGGGCCAGCCGCTCGCACCCGAGCGCTATGAAGCCCTACCGGCCAAGGAGAAGGGACGCATCGAGCAGGCAGTGGAGCGCTGGCGCCAGCGCCTCGTGGAAGCGCTCGACGAATTCCCCGCCTGGCGAGAAGCGCTCTACGCCGCGATCCGGCGGGCCGAGCGCGAGGCGCTCGAGCCGGTGGTGCGGCATCTGCTCACTCCTTTGCGGGAGAAGTACGCCGAGCTGGCGGCAGTGACCGGCCTGCTCGACGAGATCGAGCGAGACATCCTCGACGGTGAGCGCGAGTGGCTGGAGGACGAAGAGGAGGGCGGACGCAATGCCGCGTTTTCTCCGCTCATCCGCTACCAGATCCACGTTCTGGCGGCGCACGAGGCCAGTGAGGGCGCGCCGGTGGTGTTCGAAGACAACCCGAGCTACGCCAATCTCGTGGGTTGGGTCGAGACGCTGCAGCAGCTCGGTGAGCGCATCACGCATTTCCAGTTGATCCGTGCCGGGGCGCTCGCGCGGGCGCGCGGCGGGTTCCTCCTGCTCGATGCCGAGCGCCTGCTCGCCCAGCCGGCGGCGTGGGGCGCCTTGAAACGCGCCCTTCAGCGGCGCGAGGTGCGCATCGAGCCGCCGCCCGAGGCGGCCGGCTGGGGAAGCGTACGCATGCTGGAACCCGAACCGATCGACTGCCCGCTCAAGGTGGTACTCATCGGTACGGCCGACACTTTCCATGCGTTGTTCGATCTGGATGATGATTTCCAGGATCTCTTCAAGATTCCGGCCGAGGCGGCCGACGACGTGCCGCGCACGCCCGAAACCGAGGCGGGCCTGGCGCGCTTGCTGCTGCATCTGGCGCGCGAGAACGCCTTGCGGCCGCCTTCGGCCGAGGCGCTCGCGACCGTGCTCGATCAGGCTGCCCGCGAGGCCGAACACGCTCATCGACTGACCTTGCGCACCCGAACCCTGGTGGATCTGCTGCGGGAGGCCGACGCCTTGGCGCATGCCGAAGGGGCGCAGGAGATCGGGGCGGCGCACGTACGCGCGGCGGCTCGCGCACGCGAGCGGCGCCTTGCGCGCCACGCCGAGGAGACGATCGAGGCGATGCTCGAAGGGGAGCTGCTCATCACCACCGAGGGCGCGCGCGCCGGGCAGATCAATGGCCTGGTGGTGGTCGACGTCGCGCATCAGAGCTACGGCTATCCGGTGCGCATCACCGCCACGGTGCGCTTGGGCGGTGAGGGTGAGGTCGTCGACATCGAACGCGAGACCGAGCTCGGCGGAGCCATCCACTCCAAGGGGGTGATGATCCTCGCCTCCTTCCTTGCCGGGCGCTTCGGCCGCCATCAGCCGCTGTCGCTGTCGGCTAGCCTGGTGATGGAGCAATCCTACGCCTTCGTCGAGGGCGATTCGGCTTCGCTCGCAGAGCTGTGCGCCCTGCTGTCGGCCATCTCCGGTCTGCCGCTCGCCCAGGGGATGGCGGTGACTGGCTCGGTCAATCAGTTCGGCGAGGTGCAGGTGATCGGCGGCGTGAACGAGAAGATCGAAGGGTTCTTCACCCTGTGTGCGCGCCGCGGCCTGACCGGCGAGCAAGGGGTGATCATCCCGCGGGGCAACGTGCGCCATCTCATGCTGCGCGAGGAAGTGATCGAGGCCGTACGGGCAGGGAAATTCGCGATCTGGGCGGTAGAGACGGTGGACGAGGCGATGGCCCTGCTCACCGGCCTTCCCGCCGGTGCACCCGACGGGCGCATTCCCAGCGGCCGGCCGCGCACGGTCAATGAGGCCGTGGCGGCGCAGCTGCGCCGCATGGCCGAAATCCATGCCGCCGCCGGCGAGGGCACGCCGTTGCGCCGGCGTTGGCGGCGACGGGAGAAGGAGGGCGGGGATTAGGAAGTGGTCGAGCGCAAACGCTCGACCACGGCGGCGAGTTCAGCCACGAAGTCGTGGGCGGCTTGCAGCGCGGAGGCGAGCATCGCCGGATCCTCGACGTATTCGTGAATCATGAGATTGCGCAATTTGCGGATGTCCATCCACTGTTGGGCATCGCGGATCAGACCGAGCCGTTCGGCGCGGTCGAGGTTGTCGATGAAGGTGGCGATGCGCTCTCCGTGCGCGACCAGATAGGCAGGCAGGGCTTTGTCGCCCAGCGTATCTTGCAAGTGCCCGAAGCGGGCGACGAACGCATCGACGCGTTCGGCGAGGTCGGGATCCGTTTCCAGCTGCAGCGCCCTGGCGGTGGTAAAGGGTTTGGAAAAGAGGCGCTGGTCGGTGAGGAGAAGATGGGCGAGCTCGCGCTCGGCCAGTTGTAGCAACTGCTGCAAGCGTTCGGCGGCGCGGCGATCGGCGATCACAGGACGATTCCTTCGCGGCGGGCGATGTGATGGATCGGGAGCTCTTTCAGGTTCGGCGCGGCGAGCACGACGTCTACCTTGCGGCCGTCGAGCAGGCGGCTTATCCGACCTGCGATGCGGGCGGCGAGTAGGGCCGGTTCGGCAACCGGTTCCACGACTTCGACGAGCAGGTCGACGTCGCCGCCGCGGGCTGAGTCATCGAGCCGGGAGCCGAAGAGCCGCACGGTGGCCTGAGCTCCGGCGAGTTCGGTCACGAGGGAGCGGATGCGTTCGATTTGGGCAGGGGTGAGTCTCATGCAGGGGATGATAACAGGGGCTCTCGACGAGCGGCAAGATCAAGCCCGTGGCATCAGGAGAACATGATGAACGGTGGGAGCGTGCTGGCGCAAGCCGCGGCGATCGCCCTGGGTGCGGCCTTGGGCGCTTTGCTGCGCTGGCAGCTGGGTGTGCGGCTCAATGCCTGGTTTCCCGAACTGCCACCGGGGACGCTCGCGGCGAACCTGATCGGTGGGTTCGTGATCGGGGCGGCGATCGCGGTGTTCTCGACCTGGCCGGAAATTCCTTTGGAATGGCGTCTTTTCGTCACCACGGGGTTGTGTGGCGGCCTGACCACTTTTTCTGCGTTCAGTGCCGAAGTCTTCGCCCTGATGCAACACGGACGATTCGCGCTTGCGCTCGTCGCCATGGTGTTGCATGTGGGCGGATCGCTCCTGGCGACGGCAGGAGGTTTCGCCACCGTGAAGCTGCTGCGCGCGCTGACGTAAAAAAATTGTGCGCACGGAGAAAAATGTATTGACGCCCGCGTAAAAGGCGCGTATCGTAGCGACAGTGTTCGAAGCGCGCATCGTCTTCACCGCTTGCGGAGATTCGCGATTCCTGCTCGGCACACCGTGGGTCATCCGGCCCGTTTCAATAGAGTAGTAACGAAGGAAGCTTCATCATGGCAACTGGTACTGTCAAGTGGTTCAACGATTCCAAAGGGTTCGGCTTCATCACCCCCGATGACGGCGGTGAGGATCTGTTCGCGCATTTCTCCGCGATCAACATGCCGGGCTTCAAAACCCTGAAGGAAGGCGAGAAAGTCAGCTTCGAAGTCACGCAAGGGCCGAAAGGCAAGCAAGCGTCGAACATTCAGAAAGCCTGACGTCTGCCCCGCCGCGGCGGGACGTTGGACCGCCTGGCAGCAGGGAAGCCACCCGAACAGGGTGGCTTCTTTTTTCGTGTGATTCGGCGAGGAGCGTCGGCTCAGCGCGTTTGCTCGCATCTCCCTTCGAGTTGCCGTACTTGCTCGAGCGCCTTCGTGCCGGGCCAGCCATCGGCCTCGAATGCCTGATTGCCGCACTCTTGCTGGAAACGAGTGAGGGCTTCGCGCGTTTGCGTGCCGGCCACACCGTCGATGACTCCTGGATCGTACCCCAGAGCAGAGAGGCGCTCCTGTAGCTCCATGGTCTCGGACCGGGTGAGCGGGGGGTCGTCGGTGGGCCAAGGTTGGACGAAGGGTTGCTTGGGGTCGAACCGGGCGGCCTTCATGGGATCTTTCAGCGCATCGTAGAGGAGCCCGATCGCCAGGGCGTAGGATTCGGCCGCGTTGTAGCGAAAGATCGCGTCGTAGTTGGGGAAGGCCAGAAGCGCTGGACCTTGGCGGCCGGCGGGCAGGAGCAGTGCGGCTTTTTCCGGCAAGGCGCGCGGCCAGGGTTTGCCATCGGCACGGGAAAGGCCCATGGCGAGCCATTCGTTCGTCGGGCGTTTTTTCGTGCGGCCGGCGAGCTGGGCATCGAACGCGGGCGGCAGCACGACTTCGATCGCCCAGGGTTCCCCGCGTCGCCAGCCGGCTTGCTTTAGAAAGTTGGCGGTGGAAGCGAAAATGTCGGGCAGGGAACGATAGAGGTCACGCTTGCCGTCACCATCGAAATCGACGGCATAGCGCTCGAAGGTGCTGGGCATGAATTGCGTCTGCCCGAAGGCCCCGGCCCAGGAACCGCGTAGCCGCGTCTGCCCCGTGTCGCCGCGCTCGAGGATATTGACCACCGTGAGGAATTCAGAGCGAAAGTAGCTCTGGCGCCTGCCGAAGCACGACAGGGTGGCGAGCGATTGCAGCAGGTCGTCGCGGCCGACATTCTGTCCGAAATTGCTCTCCACCGCCCAGAAGGCGACGATGAGCTCGGCGTCGACGTTATAAGTGGCTTCGACGTAGCGCAGCAAGCCTTCGTTCTCGCGCAGCTTTTCCTGGGCCGTTTGGATGCGTCGAGCGTCGACGAGATTGGCGAGATACTGCCATATGGGGGTGACGAACTCGGGCTGGCGGTCCAGGCGGGCGATCACGCTCGGGTCGGGACTGAGGCCGGCGGTGAGGGCGGAAAAGCGCTCGGCCGGGATGCCGCGTTGCTCGGCCTCGGGGGCGAGGCGCTCGAGGCAGGCGCGGAATTCGCTCTCGGAAAGCGAAGGGTAGTATTGCGCGTTGGCCCCGGCCACCGGCAGTGACAGGAGCAAGGGAACGATCCAGCGGGGAAAGCGCCGTTGCGCGAAGGGTGTTGGGCGATTCACGAGTCGGGTCCGAAAAAGCGATGCAGGACGTCATCGGCCAGTGCGATGCCGGTGCGCCGGGCACGTCGCAGCACCGACCAATAATAGCGGTAGGAAGCACGATCGTGAAGCCTGCCTTGGTCGCGGATCGGGCCCCAGGCGGCGTCTTGGGCCGCGCCGAGGATACGCACCGCGTCTTCGATCTCCGTGGCGCTGGGTTGCATCGCTTCGAGGATGGGGCGGATCTGGTTGGGATGGATGCTCCACATGCGCAGGAAGGCGAACTCGGTGCGGGCGCGATGCGCGTCGGCATAGACGAGGGAGGCATCCTCGAGCTCGGTGCATACGTTGTGCGCCGGCACGACGGCCGCGGCGTGGGCGGCGGCTGAGATCTCGGCCTTGGCGCGACGGATCAGGGGGTGTTCGAACTGCAAGGGCGAGCGCATCGCTTCCGCTGCGATGGCGCCGCGGTGCGAGGAGACGAAATCCATCAGCCCGAAATCGAGGCATTCCACGCCCGGTTCTTGGGCGATACGCGCGACTTCGCTCAGGGCTTCGGGGGTTTCGATGAGTACGTGCAGCGGCGGGGGGCGAGTGCCGGGCGGCAGCAGCGGGCGCATCGCTTCGCGGACGGTGCGCACGTCGCGCGCCGAACGCACCTTGGGCACGGTGAGGTAGGCAAGGCGGGCTGCGGCGATCGGCAGGATCGTTTCCAGATCACGCAGCCAGTGCGGGTGGGTGAGATCGTGGATGCGTATGCCGACGCGACCGTGGCGGTTTTCGTTCGAGGCGACGAGTTCGGCGCACATCTTTGCGTGTGCCTTTTCGTTGCCGGCAGGCGCGCCGTCTTCACAATCGAGCGTGACGTCGAACACGGGTCCCATCTCGGTCTGCAAGGCCAGCGCTCGGCGCATGAACTTCTCGCCGCCGGCGTAGTGGTCGACGGCAGGGATGTCGGGCAGTTCGCGTTCGTGTTCGAAGAGGACTTGGGCTGGGCGCAGCAGTTTGCGTTCGGTCATGGCGCGAGGAGACGATCGAAAAAAGGCACGCGACCGCGACGTGCGGCCCGTGCCTTCATGATACACGCTTTGGGCGAGGTTTGCCTCAACCGAGGAGGTCCTTGACGCCTTCGCGCTCTTCGATGAGCTCGTTGAGCGTGACGAGGATGCGCTCGCGGGAGAAGTCGTCGATCGGCAGTCCCTGGACGATGCGGTATTCCCCGTTCTCGCACACGCAGGGGAAGCCGAAGACGATCCCTTCGGGGATGCCGTAGGAGCCGTCGGAGGGTACGCCCATCGTCACCCAGCGGCCGTTCGTGCCCAGCCACCAGTCACGGATGTGGTCGATGGCGGCGTTGGCGGCGGAGGCGGCCGAAGAGAGCCCGCGCGCCTCGATGATGGCGGCGCCGCGCTTGCCGACCGTGGGAATGAAGACTTCGCGGTACCAGGTTTCGTCGTTGATGAGATCCTTGACCGACTCGCCGTTGGAGGTGCAGAAGCGATAGTCGGGGTACATGGTGGGGGAGTGGTTGCCCCAGACGACGATGTGCTCGAAGCTCGACACCGGCCGGCCGGTCTTGATCGCCAGCTGGGCGAGTGCCCGGTTGTGATCGAGCCGCAGCATGGCGGTGAAGTTCTTGGAGGGGACGCGGCCGACTTTTTCGGCGGTTTTCATCGCGATGTAGGCGTTGGTGTTGCAGGGGTTGCCCACCACCAGCACCTTGCAGTCGGGGTTGGCGTGTTCGGCGATCGCCTTGCCCTGCACGGTGAAGATCTTGGCATTTTCCGAGAGCAGGTCCTTGCGCTCCATGCCGGGGCCGCGCGGGCGCGCGCCCACCAGCAGGGCGATCTGCGCATCCTTGAAGGCGACGTTGGGGTCGTCGGTGGCGATCATACCGGCGAGCAGCGGAAAGGCGCAATCCTCCAGTTCCATCATCACGCCCTTGACGGCCTTCTGGGCCTGGGGCAGGTCGAGCAGCTGCAGGATGACGGGCTGGTCTTTCCCCAGCATTTCGCCGCTGGCGATGCGGAACAACAGGCTGTAGCCGATCTGACCGGCGGCGCCGGTGACGGCGACGCGAACGGGGGCTTTGCTCATCGGTGTTCTCCATGGTGAACGATAACCTTCGAATCCTAGTCGGGTGATTGCAGCTTGTCAATCCATGTCTTACATCTTATATAAGATGGTAGACATGGTAGACGTCCTATCTTTTTTGTGCTGAAATAGCAAACATGGCTTCGAATGCACCCTCCTTCAGTCCGTTGTATCGGCAGATCAAATCGTTGATCGTCCAGGCGCTGGAATCCGGCGAATGGCGACCGGGCGAGGCCATCCCCAGCGAGCAGGAGCTGGCGGCTCGTTTTGGCGTTTCTCAAGGAACCGTGCGCAAGGCCGTCGACGAATTGGCCGCGGAGAACGTGCTCGAGCGCAAGCAGGGCAAAGGAACCTTCGTGGTCTCGCACCACGATCCGCGCCAGTTCTTCCGTTTCCTGCGGCTCGTGCCCGACGACGGCAGCCTGACCCAGCCGCAGAGCGTGCCGCTCGACTGCTGGCGCGCCAAGGCGGGACAGGAGGCGGCGCGTGTGCTGCAGATTCCCGTAGGCGATCCGATCATCATCCTCAGACGGGTACTGAAATTTTCGGGCAAACCGGTGGTGCTCGACGAAATCTATCTCCCTGGCGAAGTATTCGAGGGGCTCACGCTCGACACGCTCAAAGAGTGGAAGGGTTCGCTCTACAGTTTCTTCGAGACGCGCTTCGGCGTGCGCATGCTGCGGGCCGAGGAGCGCATCCGCGCCGTGGCCGCCGACCGCATGGCGGCCGAGACGCTGGGCGTGAAGGAGGGAACGCCGCTTTTGTCGGTGGAGCGCGTGACGTATACTTACAATGATCGGCCGGTGGAATGGCGCCGTGGGCGCTATCTCACCACGCAATACCATTACCACAACGAGCTGACCTGAGTCGGGTCGGCGAGCGCCGTTTTTTCGAGGGTGCGTCCGCCGGGGCGGGCGCGTATGTGTGACCAAGGGAGCAAGCGCGATGAGCGAAGCAAGCGTGGCACGAAAGGCGCGGCCCAAGTTTCTCGACCTGCGGGAAATTCGGCTGCCGTTGCCGGGGATCGTCTCGATCCTGCATCGGATCAGCGGGGCCGGGTTGTTCCTGCTGTTGCCGTTTTTGTTGTACCTGTTTGACTTGAGCGTGTCTTCACCCGAGACGTTCGCTACGTACAAGGCGATCGTCGGCCATCCGCTGGTGAAGCTGATCCTCTTCGGGCTGCTGTGGGCCTACCTGCATCACTTCTGCGCCGGTATCCGCTTCCTGCTGCTCGATCTGCACAAGGGCATCGAGCTCGAGCAAGCGCGCCAGAGCGCGCGGTTGGTGCTGATCGTCAGCCTCACGCTCACCGTGATCCTGGGAGTCTGGCTATGGTGAAACGTCTCGTCGTCGGCGCCGGCTACGGCCTGCGCGATTGGCTCGGTCAGCGCGCCACCGGTGCTTACATGGCGCTCTATACCATCATTTTTGCCTTCTCGGCGCTAACCCTACCCAAGATGGACCATGAGCACTGGTCGGCGCTCTTCTCGGGCGGCCTGATGCGCTTCCTCACCTTCCTCTTCTTCATGTCGCTTGCCTATCACGCGTGGGTCGGCGTGCGCGACATCTGGATGGACTACGTCAAGCCGCTGGGCCTGCGCCTGGCGTTGCATCTCATCACGCTCTTCCTGCTCGTCGGCTACGCCGGCTGGGCGGCCAAAATCCTGTGGAGACTCTGACCGTGAAAGTCGCGAAGCATACGTTCGATGCCGTGATCGTCGGTGCCGGCGGCGCCGGCCTGCGCGCGGCGCTGCAACTGGCCGAAGCGGGGCTGCGCACGGCGGTACTCACCAAGGTGTTCCCCACGCGCTCGCACACCGTGGCGGCGCAGGGCGGGGTGGCCGCCTCGCTGGGCAACTCCACGCCGGATCACTGGCACTGGCACATGTACGATACCGTCAAGGGTTCCGACTGGCTGGGTGACCAGGATGCGATCGAATTCATGTGCCGCAAGGCCAACGAGGTGGTCATCGAGCTCGAGCACTTCGGCATGCCGTTCGACCGCACCGACGAGGGCAAGATCTATCAGCGCCCCTTCGGCGGGCATTCGATGAACTACGGCGAGGCGCCGGTGATGCGCTCCTGTGCTGCGGCCGACCGCACCGGGCACGCGATGCTGCACGCCCTCTACCAGCGCAACGTGCGCGCACGCACCCACTTCTCCGTCGAATGGATGGCGCTCGACCTCATCCGCGACAGCGAGGGGCACGTGCTCGGCGTCACGGCGCTCGAGCTCGAGACGGGCGAAGTGGCGATCTTCCACGCCAAGGCGACCATCTTCGCCACCGGCGGCGCCGGGCGCATCTACCACTCTTCGACCAACGCCTTCATCAATACCGGTGACGGGCTGGGAATGGCCGCGCGCGCGGGCATCCCGCTCGAGGACATGGAGTTCTGGCAGTTCCACCCCACGGGCGTTGCCGGCGCCGGCGTGCTCATCACCGAGGGCGTGCGCGGCGAAGGCGGCATCCTGCGCAACTGCAACGGCGAGCGATTCATGGAGCGCTATGCGCCCAACCTCAAGGATCTGGCCTCGCGCGACGTCGTCTCCCGCGCGATGGTCACCGAGATCAACGAAGGGCGCGGCTGCGGGCCGAACAAGGATTATGTCCTGCTCGACATCACGCACCTCTCGCCCGAGATCATCATGAAGCGGTTGCCGGGCATCCGCGAGATCGCCATCCAGTTCGCCGGCGTCGATCCGATCAAGGAGCCGATCCCGGTGGTGCCCACCTGCCACTACATGATGGGCGGCATTCCGACCAACTACAAGGGTCAGGTGGTGATGCCCAAGGATGGCAATCCCAACGTGCCGGTGCCCGGCCTCTACGCCGCTGGCGAGTGTGCCTGCGCGTCGGTGCATGGCGCCAACCGCCTGGGGACCAACTCGCTGCTCGACCTGCTCGTCTTCGGCAAGGCTTCGGCCGAGACTGCTGTGGCCGACATCAAGAGCGGCAACCTCACGCTGCGCGAGCTGCCCAAGGATGCGGCCGAAATGAGTCTCTCGCGTATTGCCCGCCTCGAGAACCAGAAAGAAGGCGAGCCGGTGGCCGACGTGCTGCTCGAGCTGCAGCGTACGATGCAGAACCACGCGGGCGTCTTCCGCTTCAAGGACAAGCTCGAGGAAGGCGTGCAGAAGATCCTCGCGGTCGACGAGCGGGTGCGCCGCACCGCCATCCGCGACCATTCCAAAGTGTGGAACACGGCGCGCATGGAGGCGCTCGAGCTCGAAAATCTCATCGAGGTGGCCAAGGCCACGATGATCTCGGCGGCGGCGCGCAAGGAACCCCGCGGGGCGCACGTGCGCGACGATTGTCCCGACACCCCCGAATTCCCCAACGGGCGCAACGACAAGGAGTGGCTCAAGCACACCCTGTGGTTCCGTGACGGCAACCGGCTCGAGTACAAACCGGTGAATCTCGAGCCGCTCAACCCCGATACTCAACCCATCGCGCTCGCCAAGCGCACGTACTGACCGGCGGGAGAACCGACCATGACCCGAGTGGTGCAATTCCGCATTTATCGCTACGATCCCGACAAGGATCAGAAACCCTACATGCAAGACATTTCGGTCGAGATCGAGCCGACCGACAAGAAACTGCTGCAGGCGCTGGTGCGCGTCAAGGCCAAGGACGATTCGCTCTCTTTCCGCCGCTCCTGCCGTGAGGGGGTGTGCGGGTCGGACGCGATGAACATCAACGGCAAGAACGGCCTGGCGTGCCTCACCGACATCGACAGTCTGACGCAGCCCATTGTGCTGCGCCCGCTGCCGGGCCTGCCGGTGATCCGCGACCTCATCGTCGACATGACGCAGTTCTTCAAGCAGTATCATTCGATCACGCCATATCTCGTCAACGACGATCCTCCGCCCGAGCGCGAGCGCTTGCAAACGCCTGAGGAGCGCGAGGAGCTGAACGGTGTCTATGAATGCATCCTGTGCGCGTGTTGCTCGACCTCCTGCCCGTCGTTCTGGTGGAATCCGGACAAGTTCGTCGGCCCAGCGGGGTTGTTGAACGCCTATCGCTTCATCGCCGATACGCGCGACACGGCCACGAATCAGCGGCTCGACGATCTCAACGATCCGTATCGGCTCTTCCGCTGCCATACGATCATGAACTGCGTCGACGTCTGTCCCAAGCATCTCAACCCCACCAAGGCCATCGGCAAGATCAAGGAGCTGATGGTCTCGCGTGCGGTATGACGAGCCCCAAGGGACGGATCCGCTGGCATTGTCGGCGGGCCCTGCTCGAACTCGACCTGATTTTCCAGGATTTCCTGGCGGTCGAGTTCGACCGGCTCGACGACGAAGAACTCGCGATTTTGGAAGAGCTGCTGGCACTGGAAGACCATGAACTGTGGGCCCTCGTCAATGGCACCCGTCCCATCCCGTTGCCGCGCTGGAGCGGGATGGTCGAGAAACTGCGCGGTGTGAGCAGGTATCGACGCACGCGCCTGACGGGTGAGGAGGGATTCGGAACTCTCGAAAACCAAGGAGAAAAAGCATGAGCACGGAACGCAAGGCGACGCTCGTCATCGACGGCAAGGAATATCACTATCCCATTCTCTCGGGCACGCTCGGCAACGACGTGATCGACATCCGTAAGCTCGGTAGCGAGACCGGGCATTTCACCTATGACCCCGGCTTCCTTTCCACCGCGAGCTGCCGCTCTTCCATCACCTACATCGATGGCGACAAGGGGGAGCTCCTCTACCGCGGCTATCCCATCGAGCAGCTGGCCGAACAGTGCTCCTTCATCGAAGTGGCCTATTTGCTGCGCAACGGCGAGTTGCCCACCAAGGCCGAACTCGAAGACTTCGACAACCGCGTGCGGCGCCACAACATGCTGCACGACCAGATGAACCGCTTTTTCACCGGCTTTCGCCGCGACGCGCACCCCATGGCGGTGATGGTCGGGGTGGTCGGGGCGCTGTCGGCTTTTTACCACGACGTGCTCGATTTCAGCGACGCCGAGCACCGCACCGTGTCTTTCATCCGCTTGGTGGCCAAGATGCCCACCATCGTGGCGATGGCCTACAAGTACAACGTGGGCCAGCCGTTCATGTATCCGCGCAACGACCTCTCGTACGCGGCGAATTTCCTGCACATGATGTTTGGCACGCCCTGCGAGAAGTACGAGCCCAATCCGGTGCTCGTGCGCGCGATGGACGTCATCTTCACGCTGCACGCCGACCACGAGCAGAACGCCTCCACCTCCACGGTGCGTCTGGCCGGTTCCTCGGGGGCGAATCCCTTCGCCTGCATCTCTGCCGGCATCGCCTGCCTGTGGGGTCCGGCGCATGGCGGCGCCAACGAGGCCTGTCTGCGCATGCTCGAGGAGATCGGCGACGTCTCTCGCGTGGGTGAGTACATCGAGCGCGCCAAGGACAAGAACGACCCCTTCAAGCTCATGGGATTCGGTCACCGCGTCTACAAGAACTACGATCCGCGCGCCAAGCTCATGCGCAAGATTTGTCATGAGGTGCTGCAGGAGCTGGGGCTGGAGAACGATCGCCTCTTCAAACTGGCCATGGCGCTGGAGAAGATCGCCCTGGAAGACGAATACTTCGTCGAGAAGAAGCTCTATCCCAACGTCGATTTCTATTCCGGCATCGTGCAGCGCGCCATCGGTATCCCGACTTCGATGTTCACCTGCATCTTCGCGCTCGCCCGCACGGTGGGGTGGTTTACGCAGTGGGAAGAGATGATCACCGATCCCGAATACAAGATCGGCCGCCCGCGCCAGCTCTACGTCGGTGCGCCGCGTCGCGACGTCGTGCCGCTCGACGCTCGGGGATGAGCCATCGTATGACCGGAACCCAGGCCCAGGCCTGAAAGAGAGATCCTCATGTACAAGGAATTCCAGGACACGACCGTCCTCTTCGGGGCCAACGCCCCGTTCGTCGAAGAGCTCTACGAGCACTATCTCGTCGATCCGGATTCGGTCCCCGAAGAGTGGCGGCGCTATTTCGACGCTCTGCGCCAGGGGCCAGGGCCAGAGCAGGAGGTGCCGCACGCCCCGATCCGCGCTGCGTTCGAGCAGATGGCCAAGATGGGGCCGGTGCGTTTCGTCAAGGCCGGTACCGACGATGGCCAGCGCCAGGTGGGCGTGCTGCAGCTCATCAACGCGCACCGCTTCCTCGGGCACCGTGTGGCCGACATCGACCCCCTGAAGATGCATGAAAAACCGCGCGTCGAGGAGCTCGAACCGGCCACTTACGGGCTCACGGAAGCCGACCTCAACCGCGAGTTCAACGTCGGCTCCTTCCGCGGGCTGGAGAAGCAGACGGCCACGCTGCGTGAGATCCTCGAAGCGCTGCGCCAGACCTATTGCCGCACCGTCGGCGTCGAATACATGT
>JAQUGB010000152.1 GCA_028684345.1 Tepidiphilus sp.
ACGCGACGCATCACGCTGGAGTTCATCGTACCGCTGCCCCGCCCGCTCGATGCCGGACGGCGGGCGTTGGCGCAACATGCCCTCGCACAGGCCGGCGCCTTGCTCGCCGGGCGCACGCGCGACGAGGCGCGCGCGGCGCTACGGGCGCAGGGGCTGCCTCCCTCCGAGATCGAGGCGCTCGCACCGCACCATGAGATTCCCGGCAATCGGCCGAGCTCCGTCTTGCTCACCGACGGCTGGGATGCCGGCGTGCTCGGGGAGCTGCTCGCCGCCCATGAGCATGCCACGTTCGTGCGCGGTTGGATCTGGGGCATCGATCCGTTCGACCAATACGGAGTGGAACTGGGAAAAGAACTGGCGCGCACGCTCGCTGCCGGGGGAACGCTCGCCGACTTCGATCCTTCCACGCGAGCGCTCGCCGCCCGACTGGATGCGCACCGCTGAAACGAACGCTCAGTTTTCGGGGAGCCGCAGGAAAGACGCCCGATAGCGGCGCAGCTCCTCGATCGACTCATGGACGTCGGCGAGCGCCGTGTGTTTGCTTTCCTTCTCCCAGCCCTGCAGGATGGCGGGGGCCCAGCGGCGCGCGAGTTCCTTGAGGGTGGAAACATCCAGGTTGCGGTAGTGGAACCAAGCCTCGAGCCGCGGCATGTAGCGGTAGAGGAAACGCCGATCCTGGCAGATGGTGTTGCCGCACATGGGGCTCGAGCGCGGCGGCAGCCAAGGACTCAGGAATTCGAGCAGCATCGCCTCGGCCTGGGCTTCGTCGATGCGTGAGGCACGCACCCGCTCGATCAGGCCGGAAGCGCCGTGCGTCTTCTGGTTCCAGTCGTCCATCGCGGCGAGCACCTCGTCGCTTTGGTGCACCGCGATCACCGGCGCTTCGGCGAGCACGTTCAGGTCATTGTCGGTGACCACCATGGCGATCTCGAGGATGCGGTCGCGATCGGGATCGAGCCCGGTCATCTCCAGGTCGAGCCAGACCAGCTTGTCGGAAGGCGCGTTGTTCTCGCTCATGCGGTTTTCCTTTCTTGGGGGAATGGGTGCGCTATACTGCCACGGCCGCGTGCCGGACGGCGCGATCCTCACCCGTATTTTTTCGTATCCTGCCCAT
This sequence comes from Tepidiphilus sp., assembly GCA_028684345.1. GTDB lineage: Bacteria > Pseudomonadota > Gammaproteobacteria > Burkholderiales > Rhodocyclaceae > Tepidiphilus. The sequence goes on from JAQUGB010000152.1 coordinate 1,115, forward strand.
GGATGAAACCTTCCTCGCCACCGTCGTCGCCGCCCACGGCCGCAGCTACGAGATTTCCCGGACGATTCCGTGGCACGAGCCGCCCTGGCACGCCGTCACCCGCGGCAAACGCCACGACTATGCCTGCGGCGATGTGGTCGAGGCGCGCGCCACGGCCCCCGGCCAGGCGGTGATCGAGCGGCACCAGCCGCGCTCCTCGCTCTTCTGGCGGGCGGACGGCGTACGGCAAAAGCTCATCGCCGCCAACGTCGATCAGGTCGTCATCGTCACTGCGGTCGAGCCGCCCTTCTCGTCCGAACTGGTGACGCGCTGCCTCGTGGCCGCCGAACATCAGGGGATCGAAGCCCTCATCGTGCTCAACAAGTGCGACCTCAAGGACGGCCTGGATGCGGCGCGCGCACGGCTAAAGCCATTTCTCGCTGCGGGCTATCGGGTGCTCGGCCTCTCGGCCAAACGGGACGTCGCCCCGCTCGAACCGCTCTTCGCAGGGAAGCGATCGCTACTCGTCGGACAATCAGGCATGGGAAAATCGACGATCATCAATGCCCTGGTGCCAGAAGCCCGAGCGCGCACGGGCGAAATCTCGCGTGCGCTGGAATCAGGACGGCATACCACCACCGAGGCGCGGCTCTATCCCTACCGGCAAGGGTGGATCATCGACAGCCCCGGCCTGCAGACCTTCGGCTTGGCCCACGTGCCACTGGAGGCGCTGGAAGCCTGTTTCCCCGAACTGCGTCCGGCGCTGGGTGAATGCCGTTTCCGCGATTGCCGCCACGATGCCGAGCCGGGATGCGCCCTGCGCGCGCTGGCAGAGCGCGGCGCGATCAGCCCCGAGCGCTGGCAGCAGTACCGCCGCATCCGCGCCGAACTCGAGGCGCTAGCGCGGCGGTCCGCGACGGGGAGGTAGGGCAGGAACCACCCTATCCCCGCCCTCGGGACTCAGAGACGCTCGAAGATCACCGTCAGGCCCTGACCGCCGCCGATGCACAGGGTCACCAGGGCATAGCGCCCGCCGATGCGGTGCAGCTCATGGATCGCCTTGGTGGCGATGATCGCGCCGGTCGCGCCCACCGGGTGCCCCAGGGCGATGGCCCCGCCGTTGGGGTTGGTCTTGACCGGATCGAGCCCGAGCCCCTTCATCACCGCCAGCGACTGGGCGGCGAAGGCCTCGTTCGATTCGATCACGTCCATGTCTTCGAGCTTGAGGCCAGTCTTCTCCAACGCTTTCTTGGTGGCCGGGATGGGGCCCTCGCCCATGATGTCGTTGGGCACTCCCGCCACGGCGTAGCCGACGATGCGGGCGAGCGGTTTCAGGTTTTTCTGCTCGGCCGTCTTGGCGTCGGCGAGCACGAGGAAAGAGGCGGCGTCGTTGATGCCGGAAGCGTTGCCGGCCGTCACCGTGCCGTCTTTCTTGAACGCCGGCTTGAGCTTGGCAAGGCTCTCCATCGTCGTATTGGGCTTGGGATGCTCATCGACTTCGAACACCACGTCGCCCTTGCGCGTCTTGATCGTCACCGGCACGATCTGCGAGCGGAAGCGCCCTTCTTCGATCGCACGCGCGGCGCGGCGCTGCGACTCCAGCGCGAAGGCGTCCTGCTCTTCGCGGCTGATGCCCCACTTGACAGCGAGGTTCTCGGCCGTGATGCCCATGTGGCCGACGCCGAAGGGATCGGTGAGCACCGCCACCATGGCATCGATCATGGTCGTGTCGCCCATGCGGGCGCCGTTGCGCATCGTCGGTGAGAGATAGGCTCCGCGCGACATCACTTCCACGCCGCCGCCCACGCCCATGACCGCGTCTCCGAGCATGATGTTCTGGGCCGTGGTGACGATCCCCTGCAGACCGGAAGAACACAGGCGGTTGACCTGCATCGCCACCGAGCTCATCGGCAGCCCCGCCTGGATGGACGCCACGCGCGGCACGTAGGCATAGCGCGAATCGGTCGGGATGCAGTTGCCAACCGTGACGTATTCGACTTCGTTGGGATCGACGCCCGAGCGTTCGATCGCCGCCTTCATGACCTGGCCGGCGAGCTCGGCCGGTTCGATCTGCGACAGAGCCCCCCCGAAGGTTCCAATGGCGGAACGCACGGCGCTCAGTACCACGACGTCTTTGTTCGGCATATCCTCTCTCCTTGCTGGTCAGTGAAACGGTTCCATGCGACTGGATTCATCATACGACGAAATTGTGACGATTGTCACCTGGGAGGTCGTGCTCATTCTTCTTTACCACGAATTAGTTCGAGGAACATACGCAGCATGGCCGCTGTTGCCCCCCAAATGAAATACTGCCGCCAGGGAACGGCCCAATAGTGGCGACGGCCTGCTCCGTATTCCAGCGAGTGACGCACGTAGCGGCGCGGATCGAGCACGTGCGACAAAGGCACGGTGAACACCTCGGCAACCTCGAATGGATCGGGGCGCAGCTCGCCCGGATCCTCTACCCAGCCGACGAGGGGGGTGATGCGATAGCCCGTGATGGTGACGTAAGGCGGCATCGCGCCCAACACTTGCACCCGCTGCGGCGCGAGCCCGATCTCTTCCTCGGTTTCGCGCAAAGCTGCCTCCACCGGACCGGGATCTTCGGGCTCCACCCGCCCGCCGGGAAAACTGATCTGTCCCGGGTGATGGGCGAGATGCGGCGTGCGGCGCGTGAGCAACACTCGAGGTCCTTCTTCGCCGGGCACCAAGGGGGCGAGTACCGCCGCCGGCCAGCGGACCTCGCGAGCCCCTTCGTCGCCTGCAGCAAGATCAAGAGGCCGATTCGCCGTCCGCTGCAGACGCTCGGCGATGCGCTCGCGCAGCCGTTCGGGCGAGGAAAGCAGATCCAAGAGTTCGTCATCGCGCATCAGTTCATTGTGGCACAAAAAAGCGGGAGGTTCGGCAGCGACTTCAGCAAAAATTATTTGACCAACCGGTCGGTTTATTTTATTATTCCTTGATCCAGATCAAACTCTGCCGTGAGAAGCTGCAGTACATTCACGGTACGCGAACGGCTTCGATCATGTTGAAGCCGATCCGCGAACGATCCGGATGGACGTCTTATCCACCCTAAAGGAGGCAACACCATGGCTCATCACGACAAACTTGCACAACAAATGGAATTCCCGCCGCAAATCCAGCAACCCAACGTCTTCCCCCTGTCTTG
>JAQUGB010000016.1 GCA_028684345.1 Tepidiphilus sp.
ATCGAGATCGACGCGCGCTGCACGACTTCCGCTCTGGGGGTGTTCGCGGCTGGCGACTGCACCACGGTGCCCTACAAGCAGATCGTCATCGCCATGGGCGAGGGGGCCAAGGCGGCGCTGTCGGCGTTCGATTATCTGATTCGGCTCGCCCCGGCGCAGTCGTAAGGAGCAAGCCCGATTTTTGGTTCGCCTCCCGTCCTTCCCGGCGGGAGGCTGTTGCGTCTACAGCAGCACTTGGGTGCCGAGCTCGACCACGCGGTTGGGCGGAATCTTGAAGAAGGCGGTGACGCTGCCGGCGTTGCGGTGCAGGGTGACGAAGACCCGTTTGCGCCACAGGGGCATCTCGGGGCTGGGGCGAGTGAGTACCGTCTCGCGACCGAGGAACCACGAAGTGGCCAAGGGTTCGAATTCCAGGCCCTCCGAGGCGGCCTGAGCGAGGGTCGCCGGCAAGTCCGGTTCGTCCATGAAGCCGTAGTGCACGATCACCTGCCAGAAGTTTTCGGGCAGCACCTTGATCTCGAGCCGCGCTTGCGGCGGCACGTAGGGCACGTCCTCGAATTGCACCGAGGCGATGACCACGCGCTCGTGCAGGATCTTGTTGTGCATCAGGTTGTGCAACAGGGCGTGTGGCACGCGCTCGGGGTTGGCGTTGAGAAAGACTGCCGTCCCCGGCACCCGCAGCGGCATGCCGCCGCGCAGGGAGTCGATGAAACGCACCAAAGGCATCCGCCCGCCTTCGAGCCGCTCCAAGAGCAGCACTCGTCCCTGCTGCCACGTGAGCATGACCATGAAGACGACGACGCCAGGGAGCAGCGGGAACCAGCCGCCATCGGGAATTTTCAGGACGTTGGCGGCGAGGAAGGTCGATTCCACCACGAGGAAACAGGCGAAGAGCGCCACGGCACGCGCCCATCCCCAACCCCAGACGCGGGCGGCCACCACGGTGGCCAGAAGCGAGGTGATCACCATGTCGCCCGTCACCGCCAGCCCGTAGGCCGCCGCGAGGTTGTTCGAGGAACGAAAGCCGAGCACCAGCAACATCACCGCCACCATCAAGGCCCAATTGAGCGCAGGCACGTAGATTTGCCCTTGCTCTCGCTCGGAGGTATGACGCACTTCGAGACGGGGCAAAAAGCCGAGCTTCATGGCTTGTCGCGTGATGGAGAAAGCGCCCGAGATCACTGCCTGGGACGCAATGACGGTGGCCATCGTCGCCAGTGCCAGCATGGGGTAGAGGGCCCACTCCGGGGCCATGAGGTAGAACGGGTTTTGCAGCGCGGCAGGGTCGCGCAGCAGCAGCGCTCCTTGCCCGAAATAGTTGAGCACCAGAGCGGGCAGCACGAACAGGAACCAGCTGCGCCGGATGGGTTCTTTGCCGAAGTGCCCCATGTCGGCGTAGAGCGCTTCCGCGCCGGTGACGGCGAGGACGACGTTGCCCATGGCCACCAAGGCCATCTCGTGGTGATGAAAGAGGAAAGAGAGCGCGTACGTCGGGCTCAAGGCTGCCAACACCGAAGGGGAAGCCAAGATCTGTCTCACCCCCAGCAGCGCGAGCACGGAGAACCAAATCAGCATCACGGGGCCGAAGGCCCGTCCGACCAGGGTCGTGCCGTGATGCTGGAAGTAGAAGAGCAGGAAAAGGATGAGGAGTGACACCGGCAGGACGGCATGTTCCAGCGCCGGGGCCGCGATCTGCAGTCCCTCCACGGCCGAGAGCACCGAGATGGCCGGAGTGACCATGCCATCGCCGTAGAACATGGCCGCCCCGAGGATGCCGAGCACGAGCACGATGCGATGGGTGCGGGTACCGGGGGCCGCGTCGCGCAGCGCCAGGGCGATGAGGGCCATGATGCCGCCTTCGCCGCGGTTGTCGGCCCGCATGATGAACGAAACATACTTCACCGCAACGATGATCACCAGCGCCCAGAAAAAGAGCGACAAGCTGCCGAGCACGTTAGCCGGTTCGAGAGCGATGGGGTGATTGCCGGCGAAGACCTCTTTCATTGCGTAGAGCGGGCTCGTGCCGATGTCGCCGTAGACGACCCCAAGCGCGCCCAGGCACAAGAGCGCCAGTTCCTTGCCGCGGACTTCGCTCGACGGTCGTTGTTCCATGGAACGTTCCTTTTTGCGTGACCCCACCCGGGGATCGGTGTGCATCATAAGACATCGTATGGGGTTTGGGAACGTGACCGGTACATGGGTGGGAACGAGCACGGCCATTGCATCGATTGCCCCGATAGACAGGAACGATTGGATCGAGCGTGCTCCTCACCTATGATGTTCAGGACGGCGCGGCGAGGACGCGCCGTCCCTTAGCCGGATCCGTGGCTCGTGGTCTCTTCTGTCTTGGTCCACGCGGTTCGGCCGTTCGACCCTGCAAGGAGGAACGCCATGAGCGAGCAGAAGTGCCCCTATCATCTCACCACCACGGCCGGCGCGCCGGTGGCCGACAACCAGAATTCGCTCACCGTCGGGCCGCGCGGCCCCACGCTGCTGCAAGACTACGTGCTGCTCGAGAAGCTCGCGCACCAGAACCGCGAGCGTATCCCTGAGCGCGTGGTGCATGCCAAGGGCTGGGGCGCGTTCGGCACGCTCACCATCACCGGCGACATCCGAAAGTATTCGCGTGCCAAGGTATTTTCCCAGATCGGGGCGAAGATCCCCATGCTGGCGCGCTTCTCCACGGTGGCCGGCGAGATGGGCGCGGCCGATGCCGAGCGCGACGTGCGCGGATTCGCGCTCAAGTTCTACACCGAGGAAGGCAACTGGGACCTCGTGGGCAACAACACGCCGGTCTTCTTCATCCGCGACGCCTACAAGTTCCCCGATTTCATCCACACGCAGAAGCGCCATCCGCGCACCAACCTGCGCTCGCCCACGGCCATGTGGGACTTCTGGTCGCTCTCGCCCGAGAGCCTGCACCAGCTCACCATTCTCTTCTCCGATCGGGGCATCCCCCGTTCGCCCATGCACATGAACGGCTACGGCAGCCACACCTACAGTTTCTGGAACGAAGCCGGCGAACGTTTCTGGGTGAAGTTCCATTTCAAGACGCGGCAGGGGCACGAGACGCTCACCGACGAAGAGGCCGAAGCGATCATCGGCAAGACGCGGGAGAGCTACCAGGAGGCGCTCTTCGGCGCGATCGAGCGCGGCCAATACCCTCGCTGGACGATGTACGTGCAGGTGATGAGCGAGAAAGAGGCCGACGCCTGGAGCGAGCGCACCGGCTGGAATCCGTTCGATCTCACCAAGGTCTGGCCGCACCGCGACGCTCCGCTCATCGAAGTGGGCGTGATGGAACTCGATCGCAATCCGGACAACTACTTCGCCGAGATCGAGCAGGCCGCCTTCTCGCCCTCCAACGTGGTGCCGGGCATCGGCTTTTCGCCGGACAAGATGCTGCAGGCGCGCATCTTCTCCTACGCGGACGCCCACCGCTATCGCCTGGGGACGCACTACGAGGCGCTGCCGGTCAATCGCCCGCGCTGTCCGGTGCACCATTACCACAAGGATGGGTCGATGCGATTCTTCGACAACTTCCACGAAAACCCGGACGCCTACTATGAGCCCAACTCTTTCGGTGGCCCGGTCGAGCGGCCCGAGGTCAAGGAGCCGCCGCTCGCGGTACAGGGGATGATCGACCGCTACAGCCATCGCGACGGCAACGACGACTTCTCCCAGCCGCGCGCACTGTGGGCGCTCTTCGACGAGGCGCACAAGGAGCGGCTCTACGGCAACCTCGCGCGTTCGATGAAAGGCGTACCGGATTTCATCGTCGAGCGCCAGCTCGCGCTCTTTGCCCAGATCGACCTGGCCTACGCCGCGGGCGTACGGCGCGCGCTCGATCGTCTATGATGAAAGAAGGCGGGGCCGAAGCGCTCCGCCTTTCGTTCCATCTTGGAGGGGCGTATGGCGACAGTACAACAGCAAGGCGTCGTCGAAGAACGATCAAAGCCGACGAGGGGGCAGTTGCGTAATGCCGACCGTTTGCGGGCCCTGGTGCAGTCCTGGTTCGAGGAGGCCGATGTCACGCTCGACGGCGATCGGCCGTGGGATTTTCAGATCAAACACCCCAAAGTGCTCGAACGGGTGCTCGCCGAAGGCAGCCTCGGTCTGGGCGAAGCCTACATGGACGGCTGGTGGGAATGCGATCGGCTCGACGAATTCTTCGCGCGGGTGCTGCGCGCCCGGCTCGACGAGCGGGTGAAGAATCCCTCGCTCGTGTGGCGCGCGTTGAAGGCGCGGCTCATCAACCTGCAATCCGTGCGCCGCGCCTGGCACGTGGGCGAGGTGCACTACGATCTGGGCAGCGACTTCTTCGAGGCGATGCTCGATCCGTACATGGCCTATTCCTGCGGCTATTGGGCCAACGCCAAGACGCTGGAAGAGGCGCAGGTCGCCAAGCTCGACCTCATCTGCCGCAAGTTGGGATTGGAGCCGGGCATGCGGCTGCTCGACATCGGTTGCGGCTGGGGTAGCCTCATGCGCTATGCCGCCGAGCACTATGGCGTCGAATGCGTGGGGCTGACCATCTCCAAAGAACAGGCCGCCTGGGGGCAGAAGCGCTGCGCGGGACTGCCGGTGCGTTTCATCCTGGCGGATTACCGCACGTTCAATGTCGATGGCAAGGAACGGTTCGATCGCATCGCCTCGGTGGGGATGTTCGAGCACGTGGGAGTGCGCAATTACAAAGCCTATTTCGCCATGGCGCGCCGTAGCCTGCGCGACGACGGGCTCTTCCTGCTACACACCATCGGCAAGAACCGCCGCGGTGGGGGCACCGACCCCTGGATCGAGAAATACATCTTTCCCAACGGGGAATTGCCCTCGATCGGCGAGGTGGCGGATGCGAGCGAGCACTGGTTCGTGATGGAGGACCTGCACAACTTCGGCGCCGACTACGACAAGACCCTGATGGCCTGGTACGAACGCTTCGAAGCCGCCTGGCCGCGCTTTCGCGAGCGCTACGGCGAGCGCTTCTACCGCATGTGGCGCTACTACCTGCTTGCCTGCGCCGGCACGTTCCGTGCGCGTACCAACCAGCTATGGCAGTTCGTATTTTCGCCGGATGGCGTGCCCGGAGGCTACCGGCGTCTCAGCTGAGGCCGCCGGCTTCCATCGCCTTGAGCGTGCGCGACACGGTCTCGATGCGCAGCCCCGTGATCGCGGCGATGTCGCGCAGGCGCAGGCGCAGCGGCTCGGCTCCGACCGACTGGGCAAGCTCGAAGAGGCGGGCGATGCGCTCGGGCGCCTTGCCCGCGCGCAGGCGCAGCACCTCGCCCATGCGGTGCTCGAAGCGGGCATAGAGCAGGGCCGCCGGTTCCTTGGCGGCCACTTGGCTCCAGCCTTCGAGCACCACCGGCGTGACGGCGGTGGCGGTGTAGCCATAGCGGCCGAACATCAGCGCTTCCGCCCCGATCAGGTCGCCGCCCCAGGCGATGCCGACGAAATGCTCCTCGCCGGGCTCCTCGCCGAAGGCAACGGGTAGATCGAGCCGCACGATTCCCTCCACGACCCGCCAGGCCGGGCCGCTCTCTCCGGCACCGAGCAGGCACTGACCGCGCTTGCCCGTGCGCCGTTCGGTGAGGAGGGTCTCACATTTCATGGCCGGATTTCTTGCCGTGATCGCGTTTGAGTGGACGCACCGGCGCCTCGACCTCGACCGTGAATTCCTTGCCCTCGGTATCGGTGAAGATGAGGGTGAGCGGCACTCTCTGCCCGACCTCTACCGCTTTGGGCAGATCGATGAGCATCACGTGGTAACCCCCGGGTTTGAGCTCCATCGTCTTGCCGGCCTCCAGCGGCAGCCCGCCGTCGATGGCCCGCATTTTCATGACGTCGCCTTCCATCACCATTTCGTGGATTTCCACCACGGGGGCGACCGGCGTCTTGCCGCCGGTGAGTTTGACCGGCGCATCGGCGGTGAGCTTCATGAACGCGGCCGTGGCTTTTTGCCCGGCCACCGTGGCTTGGACCCAAGGGTCTTCGACCTTGACCGTCTGCGCCCAGGCGGGCAGCGTGAACGCACCGAACATCAGCGCGAGACCGAGAGAACGGCGGGTTTTGGTGGTCAGCATCGTAGACTCCTTCTTTTGTAGTGAAGAGACAGATTCCCTCAGGGCAAAGACGGCATGGCCGTTCATTCGGCGAGCAGGCGCCGCACGTCCGCGGCGAAATCTTCTGCCGACAGGGCATGGGGCACGGCCAGCCGAAGTTTGCCATCGGCATTATAGACGAAAGTGGTGGCGGTGTGGTCCATCGTGTACGAACTCCCCGTGGGCACCTTGCGGTAATAGACGCGGAATTCCTTGGCGGTACGGGCCACTTCCTCCGGGCTACCCACCAGGCCGACGAAGGAGGGGTCGAAGGCATCGAGATAGGCCCGCACGACTTCGGGCGTGTCCCGCTCGGGATCCACCGTGATGAAGACCACGCGAAAGCGCTTGCCGTCTTCGTCCAGTAGCTGCTTCACTGCCACCGCACGCGACAACGCCGTCGGACATACGTCGGGACATTGCAGAAAGCCGAAATAGACCGCCACGACTTCACCGCGGAAGTCGGCGAGCGTGCGCAGACGTCCCTCCGTGTCGGGCAATTGCAGCTTGCGGCCGAACGAGGCGTCGCGAATCTCGGTTGCGTGAAAAGATGCAGTCGTGGTGGCTTGCTCGCAGGCCGCCAGCAGCATGAGGGGCAGCAGTGCGAGCGAGAAGCATCGGCGTAGGCCAGGGCGTATCGTCATCGTGTCTTGGACCTCTCCTCGTGGGCGTCTCGTCATCGTGTCTTGGACCTCTCCTCGTGGGCGTCTCGCATGACCTACGGCGTGGCAGCATGCCGTCGCGCTCCGCTGCCCGGATGCCCGCCGCTGCTCGTGCGTCGTCCCGCATGTCCCGTGTGTGGGGGACTTCGCCCTGCACGCACCACGTCCCCGGGTCTTGCCCGACCCAAGGTCGTGTCGATAAGCGCATGTTAGGGGGAATCCTCGGTATTGACAATGCGTGCGCGCAGGGAGTTTGAGCGAAGTCAACCCGATGAAGGCGAAAGTTGACGATTCTCAATTGAGCCGCGGGAAACGAAACGTTACGATGGCGCCGCCCGTCGCTGCTTTGCCGGCGACCCCGTTTGTTGCTGCATCGAAAGGAGCCTCGTTTCATGACCGCCTCTCCCGTCTCTTCGTATCCGCCGCGGCGCAGACCCCTGTCGCTCGCCCTGGCGCTCGTCTTCGCCGGTCTGCCTTCGGCCTGGGCCCAGAGTGAGGCGACGTCGCCGGAAAGCAAGGTGCTCGCGCCGGTGATCGTCTCCGACACCCGGGAACAGGCCGCCCCGCCGACGACGACGCTCGGCCCGCAGGAGCTCGCCCCGCTGCGCGCCGCCACCGCCGACACGGCGAGCCTGTTGCGCAAGGTGCCGGGCGTGACGCTCTATGGCGCAGGGGGCGCTTCCAGCCTGCCGGCGATCCGTGGGCTGGCCGACGAGCGGCTGCGGCTGCAGGTCGATGGCATGGACCTGCTCTCGGCCTGCCCCAACCACATGAACCCGGCCTTCTCCTATCTCGCTCCGAGCCAAGTCGAGACCATCCAGGTGTGGACCGGGGTCACGCCGGTGAGCGTGGGGGGCGACGCGATCGGCGGGGCGATCGTCGTCGAGACGCCCAAACCGCGCTTTGCCGCGCCTGGCCAGGGCACGCTCGTCACCGGCGAGGCTGGTACCTATTACCGCAGCAACGGCGATGGTTTCGGGGTCCATGGCGCGGCCACCATTGCCGGCGAGCAGGTGAGCGTGCGCTATCTCGGGGCCTATGCCAAAGCCAACAATTACTCTGCGGGCGGCAATTTCAAGAACTTCACTGCCACCGGTCGCCTCGGTCACACGCTCGCGCGCGACGAAGTCGGCTCCACCAGCTATGAGCTGAGCAATCACCTCGTGGGTTTCGCGCTGAAGAGCGGCGCGCACCTCGTCGATGCCTCGGTCGCCATCCAGAACGTCGCCGATCAGCTCTATCCCAACCAACGCATGGACATGCTCGACAACGATTCCAAGCTCTTCAACCTGCGTTATCTCGGGCAGTTCGGCTGGGGCTCGCTCGATGGTCGGGTCTATCACCAGAGCGTGGATCATTTCATGGATTTCGGCAAGGACAAGCGCTATTGGTACAGCCAGCGCTCCATGATTCCGAACAATGAGACCGATGGACGACCGTGTTCGCCGATCGATGGCACCTGCGCCGCTGGCATGCCGATGAATACCGAGAGCAGGACCACCGGGGCGAAACTCACCGCCAACATCGCCCTGGGCGAGCGCGACGTGCTGCGGGTGGGAGGCGAGTACCAGCACTACACGCTGGATGACTGGTGGCCGCCTTCCGGCGGCGGCATGTGGCCCGGCACCTTCTGGAACATCAAGAACGGCGAGCGCGACCGCGCCGGCCTCTTCGGCGAGTGGGAGACGAAACTCAACGACCGCTGGATGGCGCTCGCCGGTGTGCGCTACGAACACGTCACCACCGACGCCGATCCCGTGCATGGCTACGGCAACATGATGGGCAACCAGATGCGCGATGCGGCCGCTTTCAACGCGCGCGACCGCAAGCGCACCGACGACAACCTCGACTTCACCGCCCTCACGCGCTATACCCTGGACGAGACGCGCGAATTCGAGCTCGGCTTCGCGCGCAAGGTCCGCTCGCCCAGCCTCTACGAGCGCTATCCGTGGTCGACCTGGGCGATGGCGGCGGTGATGAACAACTTCGTCGGCGACGGCAACGGTTACGTCGGCAATCCCGACCTCGAACCGGAGAAAGCCTACACTCTCTCGGGCACGATCGACTGGCACTCTGCCGACCGTCAGTGGGGACTGCGCTTCAGCCCGTATCTGAGCTACGTCGACGACTACATCGACGCCGTGCAGTGGGACGCGACCAAGAACGCCCCGGCGACCTCGCTTGCCCGCAACCAGTTCGTCGTGCTGCGCTACGAGAACCAGTCGGCGCGCCTCTACGGGTTCGATCTCTCGGGCAAGATGCCACTCGCGCGCACCGGCTTGGGTGCCTTCGGCTTCGAGGGGGTGCTGAGCTACACCAACGGCGAGAACCGCGACACGGGCGACGACCTCTACAACATCGTGCCCTGGCGCGCCACGCTCACCCTCACGCACCAGCTCGCCGGCTGGAGCAACGCGCTCGACTGGGAACTCGTCTCGAGCAAGGACGACGTGTCGGACGCGCGCAACGAGATCAAGACGCCGGGCTATGGTCTGGTGCACCTGCGCGCGAGCCATGCCTGGAAAGACGTGCGGGTCGATCTGGGCGTGGAGAACCTCTTCGACAAGCTCTATTACCTGCCCACCGGCGGGGCCTACGTCGGTCAGGGGCGTACCATGAGCATCAACGGAGTGCCCTGGGGCATCGCCGTGCCGGGCATGGGGCGCTCGATATACGCCGCGATCAACGTCAAGTTCTGATCGCCGGGGTAGCAAAGAAATGCACGGGCGCGGCGCCGACGGCTTCGTCGGGCGCCGCTTCCGTGTTTGCGGCTTCCGTGTCGAGCGCGGAGAAATCGAAGAGCGCGCGATCGAGCAGGTGTGAAGGCACCACGTGGCCGAGCGCGGTGAAGATCGAGGCCACGCGGCGCGGGTCTTCCCGCTCCCAGTCACGCAGCATGGCCTTCACCTGCCGGCGCTGGGCGTTTTCCTGAGTGCCGCACAGCGAGCAGGGAATGATGGGGAAATTCATCCCGCGGGCGTAGCGCGCCAGATCCTCTTCCGCACAGTAGGCGAGCGGCCGGATCACCACCAGGTCGCCCTCGTCGTTGCGCAGTTTGGGCGGCATCGCTTTCAGGCGTCCGGCGAAGAAGAGGTTGAGGAAAAAAGTCTCGAGGATGTCGTCGCGGTGGTGCCCCAACGCCACCTTGTTCGCCCCCAGCTCGCGCGCCGTGCGGTAGATGAGGCCGCGGCGCAGGCGCGAGCACAGCGAGCAGGTGGTCTTCCCCTCCGGGATCTTCTCCTTGACGATGGAGTAGGTATCCTCGCGCACGATGCGGTACTCCACCCCCACCGCTTCGAAATGGCGCGGCAGCACGTCTTCGGGAAAACCCGGCTGGCGCTGGTCGAGGTTCATTGCGATCAGGCGGAAGCGCACCGGCGCGCGCGCCTGGAGCTTTTGCAGCAGCGCGAGCAGTCCGAGCGAATCCTTGCCGCCGGAGACGCACACCAGCACCGTGTCGCCTTCGTCGATCATGCCAAAGTCGGCGATCGCCTGGCCCACCTGGCGCAGCAGGCGTTTTTCCAGCTTGAGGAGTTTTTGCGAGGGCGTGTCGGAATGCTCGGGGATCATCGGCAAGAGGGAGGAAACGATGGGGCTTGCGAGGATAGCACGAGCCGGCGCCCGGCTCAGCGCACGACTTCCCATTCGGTCACCGGGCCGGGCACCACGCGCATCAGCGGATGCGGCAACGGCGCAGTGCCGTGGAGCCGGGCCGCGCGCTCCAGGTCGCGCTGTTCGAGTTTGCGCAATAGATGGGCGAACTCATGAGCGAGCTGCCCCTCGCTGATCTCGATCGGGGCGACGTCTTCGCGGCGCGGCAGCTTCGTGCGATCGAAACGGTAGCCGCGGCGCTCGGCTTCGTCCACCACCGCGTGCAGGTAGGCCGCGATCGCCGCGAGCGGCATGGGATGGGTTCGAAAGCGCACGAGCTGCGGATGGTGGCGATAGCCGCGCGTGGCGCCGGTGAGCACCGCCTGCGCGAGCAGCCCTTCGCGCCACAGGGCGACGAGCCCTTTGACGTCGAGTAGCGATGGGTGTAGGGACCACAGGCGCATGCTCGGATTATATCCGGGGCAACGCGAATGATCTACGGCGCAGCGGCGTTTGCCGGTGCCTGGATGCTCTTCCCTTTTCTCGATGTGGACCCTGCCAGGCACCCCCACGCGATGCGCCTATCGACGAGCCGGACTTTCAGACGATTCCGGCTGGGTGATCTTGTGCCCCATGAGGTTCATGAGTTCGATCGGTACCGGGAAAACCACGGTCGAGGTCCGGTCGCCGGCGATCTGCGTGAGGGTCTGCAAGTAGCGCAACTGCATCGCCATGGGCTGTTTGGCCAGCATTTCGGCGGCGGCCAACAAGGTCTCGGCGGCCTGTTTTTCCCCTTCGGCGTGGATGATCTTGGCGCGCCGTTCGCGCTCGGCTTCCGCTTGGCGGGCGATGGCGCGGATCATGCTCTCGTTGAGGTCGATGTGCTTGATTTCGACGTTGGTCACCTTGATTCCCCAGGCGTCGGTCTGGGCATCGAGGATTTGCTGGATGTCGAGGTTGAGCTTTTCCCGCTCCGCCAGCATTTCATCGAGCTCGTGCTTGCCTAATACGGCACGCAAGGTCGTTTGCGCGAGCTGACTCGTGGCGTCGAAGTAGTTTTCTACCTGGATGATGGCGCGTTCCGGATTGATGACGCGGAAGTAGAGCACCGCATTGACCTTGACCGAGACGTTGTCGCGCGAGATCACGTCCTGGCTGGGGACGTCCATCGTCACGACGCGCAGGTCTACACGGACCATTTGCTGGATGCCTGGGATGACGATGATGAGGCCCGGGCCTTTGACTTTCCAGAATCGGCCGAGCATGAAAATCACGCCGCGCTCGTACTCGCGCAGGATGCGCAGCGAACCGCCGAGCAGTGCTAGGAACAAAACGACGAGGCTGCTAAAGATGAAATCGAGATTTGGGATCATGTCGCGCTCCTGGATGTCGTCGGGGGGATTCGTGAGGAAAATGACAGGCATATCGCGGGATGCCAAGCCTGCCGCTCGTGGCGTTTTGGAGGCCGTTGGCGCTATGCGGGTTCTACTTCGAGCACGAGGCCGTTCACGCGGGTTACCCTGACGCGTCGTCCGGGTTGCAGGGCGACCGGACTCTCGACGCGCCAGAGTTCCCCGTGCAAGCGCGCATACGTACCGTCTTGCCCCGTGCTGATTACCACCCCTTCGGCCCCGACGAGCTCCTCGGGGCCGCTTTTCACCCGTTGCTTACGCACGCGCACGGCGAAATAGCCGATCGCGATCAGGATCGAGGCGCTGAACAGGGCCAGTGCGACGAGAAAGGCGATCGGGATGTCGAAGCCCGGAACGCCGCTATCCATTAGGAACAGACCGCCGACGATGAACGCGATCATCCCGCCGATGCCAAACGCGCCGAAACTGGGGACGAAGGCTTCTGCGATCATCAGGATGGTGCCCAGCGCAATGAGCGCGACCCCAGCCCAATTCACCGGCAAGAGATGAAAAGCATAGAGCGCGATCAGGATGCAGATCAGTCCCGCCACGCCGGGAACGGCGAAACCAGGGCTGGTCAGCTCGAAAAAGAGGCCGTAGATGCCGATCATCATGAGGACCAGCGCGACCTGAGGATTGGAGATGAGTGACAGAATCTGATTCTTCCAGTCTGGGGTGATGCGTTCGATCTGGGCTTGGGCGGTGGCGAGCGTGACGATGTTGCCGGAATCGAGCCGAATCTCCCGGCCATGGATTTGAGCGAGCAGTTCGGGGAGGTCGACGGCGATGAGGTCGATCACTCCTGCTTCCAAGGCTTCGTTGGCCGAGAGGCTCGCTGCTTCGCGCACCGCCCGCTCGGCGAAATCCGCGTTGCGTCCGCGCAACTGCGCTAGGCTGCGTAGGTAGGCCGCGGCGTCGCTCGTTGCTTTCTCCATCAAGACGTTGGCGCGCGCAGGCGCTTTGTTTCCTCTGGGGTTTTGCGCCGTTCCTTCCTCGTCGTCTGCGGGAGAGCCAGGCGCTTTCGCTCTGTCGCTCGAGCCTGGTTCGATGGGATCGGAGGCCGCGGGAGGTGCGTCGATCGCCACCGGTGAGGCAGCGCCCAAATTGGTTGCCGGAGCCATGGCGGCGATGTGGCTGGCATAGAGGATGAAGGTGCCCGCGCTCGCCGCTCGCGCGCCCTCGGGACTGACATAGGTCGCGACCGGGATCGGAGAGGCGAGGATTTGCTTGATGATCGCGCGCATGGAGGTGTCCAGCCCTCCGGGCGTGTCCATTTCGATCACGATCAACCCCGCCTGGCGTTCGACAGCGAGCGCGAATCCCCGGGTGATGAAATCGGCCGTTGCCGGGCCGATGGGGCCATCGATGCGCAGGCTCACGACGGTGGCCGTCGTTGGCGAGTGCGCCAACGACAGGCCGAGCAAGATCACCCCTGAGAAGAAGAGGATCGCCGTTGAGAGCAGCCGTCTGACCATGAGTGCCGCCGTCGAAAGCCCGAAACTTTGTCATCATAGTGCAGGCGCGCGGGCTTTGCCAGCAACCATGCTCGTGTTGCGCCGAACTTCTGGTGCGGAGGTCGTCAGCTGCGAAGTTGCGTCAACAGCGATTCGAGATCGGCGCGCACTTCTTGCACACGAGCGCGCAATCGGTCGTATTCGTTTTTTACCGCGGATTCCAGGAGGCGTTCTTCACCGAGGCGCTGGCGCGCTCCGGCGATGGTGTAGCCCTCGTCGTAGAGCAAGTGCCGGATACGCCGTACGAGCAGGACTTCGTGGTGTTGGTAGTAGCGTCGGTTGCCGGCGCGCTTGCTAGGTCGAAGTTGGGTAAATTCCTGCTCCCAGTAGCGCAGCACGTGGGGCTTGACGTCGCACAGCTGCGCCACTTCGCCGATCGTGAAGTAGCGCTTCGAGGGAATCGGCGGCAACGAGGTGCTGCCTTCAGCGGACTTCTTCTCCATGCGTGAGTTGCTCCACGGCGTGTTTGAGCTTTTGGCTGGCGTGGAAAGTTACCACCCGTCGCGGCGGAATGGGAACTTCTTCGCCGGTCTTGGGGTTGCGTCCGGGGCGCTGCGGTTTGTCGCGCAGCTCGAAGTTTCCGAATCCCGAGAGTTTAACCGTTTCGCCGCGTTCCAGCGCGGCTTCGATTTCGACGAAGAAGGCATCGACGAGCTCTTTTGCTTCCCGCTTGGAAAAACCGATGCGCTCGAAGAGGATGTCGGCAAGTTCAGCTTTGGTGAGTTGGGCGGTCATCTTTTTTCCTTGCGTCGTCATTGGCGCAATCGCGCACTGAAAGAGGCTTCGAGCCGAGCACGGAATCGCTGCAGCAAGTCCTCGATCTCGTCGTCCGTGAGCGTGTGCTCGTCGTGTTGCAAGGTGAAACGGAAAGCGAGACTGCGCTTGCCTGGCCCGATCCCCTGCCCCTGATAGACGTCGAAGAGGGTGATCTGACGCACCCAGGCAGGGGATTCGTCATGCAGCGCATCCAGCAGAGCCTGCGCCGGCACGTTCGCGTCGACCACGAAGGCGAGGTCACGCTGCACGACGGGTTGACGCGACACGGGAAGGTAGCGCGGCACGGGGCGCTGGCGGATTGCCTCGAGCGCGAGTTCGAAGAGCTGGGGCGCAGTGCCGAGCTCTAGCCGCTGTACCCATTCGGGGTGCAATTCGCCGATCCAGCCGATGGCTTGCCCTTCGAGGAGCACGCGAGCGCTGCGGCCGGGATGCAACGCCGGGTGAGGAGCGGGCTCGAAACGGGGGGTGAGTGGCGCGAGGAGCGCTTCGAGGTCGCCCTTGAGATCGTAGAAGTCGACCGGGCGAGGAGAAGCCCTCCATTGCTCGGCCACGGCAGGGCCGGCAGCGAGCGCGGCGAGCCGCAGCGGTTGCGCGAAACCGGCGACGGTGGCACCGGCGGATTCGTCGCGCAGGAAGCATCGGCCGAGTTCGAAGAGGCGCACGCGCGCCTGCTGGCGCTTGCGGTTCGTCTGTAATGCCTGCAGCAAGCCCGGCCAGAGGGAGCTGCGCATGGCGTTCATGTTCCGGGCGATCGGGTTGGCGAGCAGGATCGGTGCGGTGTTGGCCAGGAGTTCGCGCTCGAGCGCCTCGTCGATGAAGGCATAGGTGATGACTTCATGGTAATCGCGCAGCACCAGGCGGGCACGCACTTCCGCATTCGTGCGCTCGGTCTCCGGCACGGGCAGGGGCGCCATGGGCGCGAGCGGGGTGAGCGCCGGAATTTCGTCGTAGCCATGCAGTCGGGCGACTTCCTCGATTAGGTCCTCTTCGAGGGCGAGATCGAAACGCCAGCTCGGGACCTGGGCGATGATCGTGCCCTGCGTTTCCTGCACTTCGAGAAAATCCCGACGCAGCAGGGAGACGACACGCTCCGGCGCCAAGGGGATGCCCAGTACAGCGGGTACTTTCTCGGGCCGCAGCCGGATGGGATCGCGGCGCGGCAAATGTTGGGGAGCGACGGCCTCGTTGATGGGGCCGGCGGCTCCGCCGGCGAGTTCGAGCACGAGGGCGGTGGCGCGTTCGAGGGCTCGGCGCGGCAGTTCGGGATCGACTCCACGCTCGAACCGATGCGAGGCTTCCGAGACGAACCCATAGCGGCGCGCACGCCCGGCCACGGCGGAGGGGGAAAAGAAGGCACTCTCGAGGAAGACGTCGGTGGTATCGAGCGTGATCCCACTGCCCTCGCCGCCCATGATGCCGGCCATCGCCAAGGGACCGCCCTCGTCGGCGATGACGAGCACGTCGGGCGCGAGCGTGACGCGTTGTTCATTCAAAAGCGGCAGTGTCTCGTCTGACTGAGCCCAGCGCACGGTGATGCCGCCCTGCAGCTTTGCCTCGTCGAAGGCGTGCAGTGGCTGGCCGAGTTCGAGCATCACGTAATTGGTGATGTCGACGAGCAAATGGATGGCACGCACGCCGCTGCGCTCGAGCCGGCGGCGCATCCATTCGGGCGTCGAGCGCTTGGCATCGACCCCACGGATCACCCGACCGAGATAGCGCGGGCACGCTTCGGGGGCAGCCAGCTGGATGGGCCGGACGGCGTCCAGCGTCGCGGCAATGGGATCGATGCGCGGCGGATGCAGGGGCGCCTCGGTGAGCGCCGAAACCTCGCGCGCGATGCCCAGGATGCTGAGGCAGTCGGCACGGTTGGGCGTGAGCGAGACGTCGAAGACGGCCTCGTCGAGTTCGAGTACCTGGCGGACATCGGCACCGACAGGCAATGCAGGGTCGAGTTCGAGCAGACCCGAGTGGTCTTCACTCAAACCCAACTCGCGCGCCGAGCACAGCATCCCTTGTGATTCGACGCCGCGCAGCTTGGCGCGTTTGATCGCCAGCCCGCCCGGCAATTGCGCACCGACGAGGGCGCAAGGCACGACGATGCCGACGCGGGCGTTGGGCGCGCCGCAGACGATCTGCAGGGGTGCTTCGCCCCCCACATCGACTTGGCACACGCGCAGCTTGTCGGCATTGGGATGCGGTTCGGCGCTGAGGATCCGGGCCGTGACCACCCCGGTGAAGGGCGGCGCGGCCGGTTCGAGGGATTCGAGTTCGAGCCCAGCCATGGTGAGCCGCTCGCCGAGTTCCTCCGCCGAGAGAAGGGGGTCACAGAATTCGCGCAACCAGCGTTCGGGAAACTTCATGATGGGCCTCTTTAGCGGAATTGCGCGAGGAAGCGCAGGTCGCTCTCGAAGAAGAGCCGCAGGTCGTTGATGCCATAGCGCAGCATGGTGAGGCGGTCGAGCCCCATGCCGAAGGCGAATCCGCGCACCGACTCGGGATCGAAACCCCCGTTGCGCAGTACCTGGGGATGCACCATGCCGCAGCCGGCGATCTCGAGCCAACGGCCCTCGAGCGCGCCGCTCGTGAAGCGCACGTCGATCTCGGCGCTGGGCTCGGTGAACGGGAAGAAAGAAGGGCGAAAGCGCACGGCGAGCGCTTCGGTCTCGAAGAAGGCGCGCAGAAAAGCGGCGATGATCCCCTTGAGGTGGGCGAACGCGACGTCCCGCCCGACCCATAGCCCCTCCAGCTGGTGGAACATGGGGGAATGGGTGGCGTCGGAGTCGACGCGATAGACGCGCCCGGGGACGATGACGCGTAGATCGGGCATCGACGCCGCCTCGCGGTGGCGTGCGGTGTGCTCGAGCATGGCGCGGATCTGCACGGGGCTGGTGTGCGTGCGCAGCACGACGTCGTCGCGCCCTTGCAGATAGAAGGTGTCGTGCATGGAGCGCGCCGGGTGATCCGCCGGCGTATTGAGCGCGGTGAAGTTGTGCCAGTCGGTCTCGATCTCGGGGCCATCGACGGAAGAAAAACCCATCGAGCGAAAGAGCGCTTCCACGCGCTCCAGCGTTCGCGTGACCGGATGCAGGCCGCCAACGCTCCCATTGCGTCCCGGCAAGGTTACGTCGAGCGCCTGGGCGGCGAGTTGGGCTTCGAGCCGACGCCGGGCGAGCGCCTCACGCGCCTCCTCCAGCAGGGTCTCGATTTGCGCCTTGGCGCGGTTGATCGCTGCCCCGGCGCGTTTGCGCTCATCCAAGGGAAGATTTGCCAGGCTCTTGAGCGCCTCGGTGACTGCACCCGCCTTGCCGAGGAAACGCGCCTTCGCGCGCTCCAAGTCGGCCGGATCGGTCGCGGCGGCAAATGCCTGCCGCGCCGCTTCCACCAAGCCATCCGGATCGATCATCGCTTGCTCCTGCTGCAAAAGTAAAAAAGGAGGCAAGCGCCTCCTTTTCGCCGCCGTCTTCGTGGGCTCAGGCGGAGAGCTGGGCGCGCGCCCGTTCAACCAGGGCGGCAAAGGCCGGTTTGTCGAACACGGCCAGATCGGCGAGCACCTTGCGGTCGACCTCGACGCTGGCTTTCTTGAGCCCGTTCATGAAGGCGCTGTAGGTGAGGCCGCATTCGCGCGCGGCGGCGTTGATGCGGGCAATCCACAGAGCGCGGAACTGACGCTTGCGCTGGCGCCGGTCACGATAGGCATATTGACCGGCTTTCATCACCGCTTCTTTGGCAATGCGGTAGACGTTCTTGCGGCGGCCGCGATAGCCTTTGGCGAGCGCTAGGACTTTCTTGTGACGGGCACGGGCGGTGACACCACGTTTGACGCGAGGCATGTCGTTCTCCTATCAGGCGTAAGGCATCATTTTCTTGACGAGAGGCAGGTCGCTCGAATGGA
>JAQUGB010000153.1 GCA_028684345.1 Tepidiphilus sp.
CCGAGCGACATGAGATCATTCATCAGGTCGTACTTGCCGGCGACCGAGGAAAATACCCGGCCAACGAGGTGTTTCTTTTCGGGTTCGGGTACCTTGCGGAAGCCGAAGTCGGTGACTTCGTTCATGGCGTACCTGTTTCTCCACGGCATCGATGCGAAGCATTCATGATAACGCATCGTGCCGCGGGGTGGACGAATCAGCCGAAACGGTCGGTGCTGTCGTCTTCGGTCTGCTCTGCGCCAGGATGGTCTGGGTTGCTTGCCAGGCGCTGCGAGGGGAATCTTTCTCTCCGAGCACGAGCGCCGTCACGATGGCTCCTTCGAGGAGCAAGAGTACTTGTGCAGCGAGGCGTCCGGCGGCGGATTCCTCGGTGAGTGGTGACACGATCTCTTTGATCTTCTTTCGGATCGCTTCCTTGTGAGCCTTGGCGGCGAGGTGGATCGGATCATCCGGTGCTGGATACTCCGCCGCGGCGCTGATGAACATGCAGCCGTTGAAGGTGGGTTCGTTGAACCAGCGTTCGTGCCAGACGAACACCGCTTCGAGTCGTTCCCAAGGTGAGTCGAACGAGGCGACGAAGGCATCCATCGCAGCGCGAAACGCTGCGTCGCGTCGCTCGAGGACGGCGGCGATCAGGGCGTCCTTCGAGGGAAAGTGTTTGTAGAGCGTCATCTTGGAGACGCCGGATTCGGCCACGATCCGATCGATGCCGACGGCGTGGTAGCCGTGAGCGTAGAAAAGGCGCTCGGCCGTATCGAGTAGGAGCTGGCGGGTGTCGCGCATCGGAAGCATCGCTGTGGCAGGCAAGGTGAAGTATATGGGAAGAGAAGGGCAAGCCCAAGTTGACATATACAGACAGGTCTGTATTATCAGTTTCGTGTCTCTTGCACGCCATCTTTCGACGACGCCTTGGGAGCCCCTCATGATCGGATTCGTCAGCAAATGGAAAATTGGCGGTGCCGTATGCCCGCCGCGAGCCCCTTTGGGGGATATCGCTTGGGCCGGACTCGGGGGGCAATCGCGATCGCCGTGGTGGCCTATGCTTCGAGCCGGGCGCAGCTGCCGCTCGTTCTGGGTTCGTTCGGCGCCAGTTGCGTGTTGCTCTTTGGATTTCCCGATAGCCCCTTTTCCCAGCCGCGCAACGTGATCGGTGGCCACTTGCTCGCTTCACTCGTGGGCTTGGTGTTCCTGCATCTGCTCGGGGATGCTTGGTGGAGCATGGCGCTGGCGGCGGGCTGCACGATCGCCGGGATGCAACTCACCCGTACCGTCCATCCGCCGGCCGGCTCGAACCCGGTCATCGTCATGCTCTCGGGGGCGTCGTGGCCGTTCTTGCTCACGCCGACCTTATGCGGGGCGCTCGCCCTGGTCGGGGTGGCGTTGATCGTCAATAACTTGCGCACGGGGCGAGCGTATCCCACATACTGGTGGTGAGCGTGGAAAGGGGCGTTCGGTGCAACGAGGCGTCCCTTTCCTTTTCCTGCCTCAGGCCGCAGCGCAGTAACGGCTCTTTTCCCCGGCATCGACGAGCTGCCACAGACCGTCGCGGCCGACCGGCTCTCGGGCGAACCACGGAATCAGCACGCAGCGGCCGCGTGTGTGTTGCTGTACGCGGCGGATGAAGGGCAGTTCGTAGGCGGCGCGTTCGGCAAGGCACGGATGGCGCGTGCCGCTCGCGAGCAGCGACTGGTTGATCACCCAGCCGAAGGGGTGGATTCCGGCGCGCTCGAGGTCGGCTTCGAGCGCCTCGGCTTCGGAAACCGGCGTGGATTCCGGTAGGGTGACGATGCAGACGTGCGTGAAGTCAGGGTCGCGCAGGCGCGGCAGCAGTTCGCGCACCGCTTCGGGCAGGTCGCCCTGGGTGCGCAGGACTTCGCGGTGGTAAGCCTCGGTCGCGTCGAGCAACAGAATGGTATGGCCGGTAGGTGCCGTGTCAAGCACGATGAAACCGGAGGTACCGCCGGCCACGGTGTGGGCGAAGGCGCGGAAGACGGCGATTTCCTCGGTGCAGGGCGAGCGTAGGTCTTCTTCCAGCATGGCGCGCGCCTCTGGCGTGAGGTCCTTGCCCTTTTGTTCGAGTACTTCGGAGGTGTAACGGGCGAGTTCGGCAGCCGGGTCGATGCGCGTCACCGTGAGGCCGGCGGTTTCGCCCGCGAGCGCGTCGGCAAGGTGCGCCGCCGGGTCGGTGGTCGACAAGGTGACTTTCTTGCCGCGCTCGGCGAGCGCGAGCGCAATCGCCGCAGCTACCGAAGTCTTGCCCACGCCGCCTTTGCCCATGGTGAGGACGACGCCGTGATCCTGGCGGGCAAGTTCGTCGATAAAAGCGGACAAGCCTGGCGGCAGGTCGGTGACTTCCGGCAGCGCTACCGGCCCCTGCGGGGCGGGTGGCGTGCCAGAGAGCAATTGCTGCAAACCGGCAAGCCCGGTCGTACCGCGCGGCAGGAAGGGCAGGGTACTTTGCGGCAGGGCGGCGAGTCCGGGTGGGATGGCGGCAAGCGCCGCGGCGTGACGCTCGGCCATGGCACGGGCGATGGCATCGTCGCCGGTTTCGTCGGCGAATAGCCCGTTGATCACCAGATGCAGGTTGCGGATGCCGAGTTCTGCCAGCTCGACGCGGGTGCGCTCGGCCTCGCGCAGCGCGGCGCGTTCGGGACGGCTGACGAGCACCAGGGTGGTCTCGGCCGGATTGCCCAGCCGGGCGACCGTGGCGGCGTAGCGTTCGCGCTGTTGCTGTAGCCCGGCGAGCGGCCCCAGGCAGGAGGCGCCACCGGTCGTGGATGCGATGAATTCATCCCAGGCGCTCGGCAGGGTGAGGAGCCGCAGGGTGTGACCGGTAGGGGCGGTGTCGAAGATGACGTGGTCGAATCCGGCGGTGGCGGATGGGTCGCCCAAGAGTCGCGCGAATTCGTCGAAGGCGGCAATTTCCACGGTGCAGGCCCCGGAAAACTGCTCTTCCATGCTCTGGATGGCCGCCTCGGGCAAGATGCCACGGTAGGGTGCGACCATGCGTTCGCGGTAGGCCGCTGCCGCGGCGCGCGGGTCGAGATCGAGCGCAAAAAGGTTCGGCGCCCCCACGATCGGCGTCGGGGCATGCCCGACCGGCGTGCCGAGTACTTCGCTCAGATTGGAGGCCGGGTCGGTGCTGACGATGAGAACTTTCCTGCCGCGCTGCGCCAGGGAGAGGCCGGTGGCGCAGGAGAGCGAGGTCTTGCCGACTCCGCCCTTGCCGGTGAAGAAGAGATAGCGTGTGTCGAGGGTGAGCAGGTTCATGGTGGCGGATTCCTTGTTGGTGGCGTTCAACAGCAGCTTTTGCCCTGGACGGCGGCGGGTTGAGCGGCGCAGCAGGTGCCGCTTGCCGGGGCGTCGGTGGCGGAAACATCGGTCAGGCCGAGTTTTGCGGCCAACGCGTGGCGATCGGGGTAGGCGCCGCTGGCGAGCAGTTCGCCGTCGAGAAAAACGGCCGGCAGGCGGTCGTTGCCCTGTTGCAAAAGCGCCAGCACGCGCGGATTGGTGGCGAACGCGGCGGGGTCCTGGCCGAGGTTGTGGCGTTCGACCGTCACGCCGTGCGCTTCCAGCCACTTGAGATCGGCGGCGAATTGCGCGAGCGCCGGGTCGACATCGACGCCGCAGACGCCGGTCGCGCAGCACAGGGCGGGATCGAAGACTTCGAGTTTGGGCATGATGGAACTCCTTGGGTTCGAGGGAGGGAGGTTTGCCTACCGTCGCCGGCGGGCAGGGGTCGTGGCTCACACCGTGCGGTGTTCGTACCAGCCGCGTGAGAGACGCACGAATTTCACGACAAGCAACATGGCCGGCACTTCGATCAGCACGCCGACCACCGTGGCGAGCGTCGCACCGGAGGCAAGACCGAACAGGCTGATGGCCGTGGCCACCGCCAGTTCAAAGAAGTTGGAGGCACCGATCAGGGCCGACGGGCAGGCGACGGCGTGGTCCTCGCCCAAGGCGCGGTTGAGACCGTAGGCGAGTGCGGCGTTGAAGGCGACCTGCACCACGATGGGAATGGCCAACAGTGCGATTACCAGAGGCTGCGCGAGGATGGCCTGCCCCTGGAAGGCGAAGATCAGCACCAAGGTGGCAAGGAGCGCCGCCGTCGACCACGGTGCGATGCGGCGCATCGCCGCGGCAAAGGCCGCCTCGCCGCGTTTCATGAGCCGTGTGCGCCAGATCTGGGCGAGGATCACGGGAATGATGAGGTAGAGGAGCACCGACGCGACG
>JAQUGB010000154.1 GCA_028684345.1 Tepidiphilus sp.
ACCGGGACGCCGTGCCAGTCGAACTCGAAGATCGTTTCGGGTTCTTTGGCGCCACCGGCGCGCGGGGTATGGACGTCGAAACGCAGCCAGGGGTGGTTGAGCAGGAAGATCTCGACTTCCTTGGCGCTCTCGGCGTAGAGGTCGATGTCGACGACCGACAACGGCCCGGCGGTGCCCTCGAGGACGTGGCCCACGAGGTAAGTGCTCCAGGGCTCGAGCCAGCGCATCACTTCGGCCGCAGCGCGGCGCATGCGCTCGAGCCGTTCGGCGTCGTCCTCGTCCTGGTACTCGACGGCGCGGCGCGCGAGCGCCGCTTCGATTGCTTCGTTTGCCGGCAGCATGGTGCGCGGCGACAACCCGAGCTGCTTGACGGCCTTGCGCTTGGCGAGCGCATAGTCGCGGATGCCTTCGTCGTAGATGAGCCGCGCGGCGAGCTCGGCGATCTCTTCGCGGGCGTCGAGCGATTCGAAGGTACGATTGGTGGGCATCGGGTGTTCCACGGGTTGTGCGGGATCGTGGGGCATTTTACCATCGACGTTTTTCCGAGCAGGATGAAAGAGCGATGCGTATCCATGTGTTGGGGATCGGTGGCACCTTCATGGGGAGCCTCGCGCTTTTGGCGCGCCAGGCCGGGCACGAGGTGAGCGGCTGTGACGCGAACGTGTATCCGCCCATGTCCGAGCTGCTCGAGGCCGAGGGGATCGATTGGATCGAGGGATACGAGGCGGGGCAGGCGAATCTGCCCGCGGAGGTGTTCGTGGTGGGCAACGCCATCTCGCGCGGCAATCCTCTGCTCGAGGAGATCCTCGACCGTGGGCTGCCCTACGTCTCCGGGCCGCAGTGGTTGGCCGAGCACATTCTGCCCGGCCGTTGGACGCTGGCGGTGGCAGGAACGCACGGCAAGACGACCACGAGTTCGATGCTCGCCTGGATCCTCGAGGCGAACGGGCTCGCGCCGGGTTTTCTCATCGGGGGAGTGCCGGGAAATTTCGCGCGTTCATCGCAGTTGGGGGCGGGGCCGTTCTTTGTGATCGAGGCCGACGAGTACGACACGGCCTTCTGCGACAAGCGGGCGAAGTTCGTGCACTATCGGCCGCGGACGGCGATTCTCAACAACCTGGAGTTCGACCACGCGGACATCTACCCCGATCTGGCGGCAATCGAGACGCAGTTCCACCATTTGGTGCGCACGATGCCGCGCTCGGGGCGCATCGTGGCGCTCGCCGGCGAACCCTCGCTCGAACGGGTGCTCGCCCGCGGTTGCTGGTCGCAGGTGGAGCGCTTCGGCCCCACGCCGGGCCCGGATGCGGAATGGACCGTGGCGGTCGCGGAAGACGGCGCTTCGGCCGAGTTTTTCTGCGAGGGGCGCCCGCTGGGCGAGATCGCTCTGCCGGTACCGGGGCGGCACAACGCTCTCGATGCGCTCGCGGCGCTTGCCGCGGCGCGCCACGTCGGGGTGCGCCCGCAGGATGGGCTCGCGGCACTGGCCGAATTCCGCGGCGTGCGTCGGCGGCTGGAGCGGCGCGGGGTGGTGGCGGGCGTGGCGGTCTATGACGATTTCGCCCATCATCCCACGGCGATCCGCGAGACGATCGCCGCGCTGCGTCCGCGCGTGTCGGGGCGTTTGATCGCGGTCTTCGAGCCACGCTCGAACACGATGAAACTGGGCGTGATGCGCGCGGCCTTGCCCGAGGCGCTTCGCGGCGCGGATCGGGTGCATTGCTACGCCAAGGGGTTGAGCTGGGATGCGCGTGAGGCCCTGGCGCCGCTCGGGGCGCGGGCGACGGTGGGCGAGGAGATCGAGGCGTTCGTGGCTGGAATCGTCGCCCAGGCGCGCCCGGGCGATGCGATCCTCGTGATGAGCAACGGCGGTTTCGAGGGCATCCACGAACGGCTGCTTGCGGCGCTCGCCGCGCGCGAGGGAGCATCATGAGCGAAGAGGCGATGGTCCCTGCATGGTGGGAAGAATCCTGCGCGGCGCTCGTGACCCGTGATGATCGGCTCGAGCCCTTGATCCTGCAGACGAGGCCGCCGGCCGTGACGCCCTCGGGCGACGCGTTCGCCACGCTCGCCCGGGCGATCGTCGGGCAGCAGTTGTCGGTGAAAGCAGCGCGTCGAGTGTGGGAGCGATTGGAGGAGGGTTTGGGATCGGTCTCGCCGCAGACCGTGCTCCAGGCGGGGGCGGCGCGCCTGCGTGAAGCGGGCCTGTCCGGCGCCAAGGCGTCCTGGCTCGTCGATCTGGCGGAGCATTTTGCCGCCGGGCGGCTCGATCCCCGGTGCTGGCAGGAGATGGACGACGAGGCGATCGTGCGCACGCTGATCGCCGTGCGCGGGATAGGGCGGTGGACGGCGGAGATGTTCCTCATTTTCCACTTGTGGCGGCCGGACGTGTGGCCCATCGATGACCTGGGGCTGCGCCGGGCGCTCGTGCGCCATGCGGGTCTGCCGGAAAAATCTCCGCGGCGGGTGTGGCTCGAAGCCGGCGAGCGCTGGCGCCCATGGCGAACGGCGGCGACATGGATCCTCTGGCGCAGCCTGGAGGCGTCGCCGGTGATCTATTGAACCTTGATCATCTGTTCGACCGAAATTCGTAACATTTTAATTTCTCAAGTTTTTCTCTTCCCGCCGTAAACACTTCAATCCAGATCGACGGGTGGGAATCCATGAAAATCTCGTCCTCTCAACTGATGCTGCAGGCGCAGTCCTCATCCTTGCAGCGGCAGGAAGTGGCAGTGCGTCTGTCGTGGCGCGACCGTCCTGGGCTGCAAGACGGAGGGACGAGAACGGCGTCGCCCGCGCCCGCGTCGCCCTCCGCAGCGGCACAGTCGACTCAGCTTACACCGACGGACGAAGAGGCACGCACGCTCACCCCGGGTTTGCAGCTGTTGAAACGCCTGCTCGAGCGGGTCTTGGGACGGTCGATCGATCTAGTCGATCTTCGTCAAATCGAGACGCCGGAGGCGACGGCGGTGCCGACGCAGGCACCTGCGCCGTTGTCGGGGGAATCGAGCGCGACTGCGGCGGCCGGCGGTTTGGGCGGGACGCTGACGGTGCGCACCATGACGATGGAGCACTTGTCTTTTTCGGCGAGCGGTCGCGTGCAGACGACCGACGGGCGCAGCATCGAGTTTTCGCTGGGTTTTGCACTCACGCGCGCCACTGCATCCGAAGTGCAGGCGGTGTTCGGGTCGGCAGTGCAGGATCCGTTGGTGCTCGATTTCGCCTGCACGGGGGCGGAATTGCGCGACCTCGGCTTTCGCTTCGACCTGAGCGGTGAGGGTTCGGAGGTGAATCTGCCGCTGCCGACGAGCGGCAAAGGGTTTCTCGTCTTCGATCGCAACGGCAACGGCCGCGTCGATGACGGGCGGGAACTCTTCGGCCCGAGCACCGGCGACGGCTTCGGCGAACTCGCGGCGCTCGATGCCGACGGCAACGGCTGGATCGACGAGAACGACCCGGCCTGGTCGCAGCTCTACGTGTGGCATCCGTATCGTCGCGACGTCTTGATCGCGCTGCCGGAGGCCGACGTCGGGGCGATCGGCTTGGTGCGGGCGGCGACACCCCTGACGGTGACCGACGAGGGCGGGCAGGCCCTGGGAGCGCTGCGCAGCACGGGAATCTATCTGCGCGAGTCGGGCAGCGTCGGCACCATCTCGCACCTCGACGTGAAAGCCTGAATCAGGGGCCGTTCTTGGGTGGCGCCTTGGGCTCGGCGCCTTGCCGATCGAGCCGGCGGGCTTCTTCCTCGGGAATGTACTCGAAGACGCGCACGACCTTACGCACGCCGCTGGTGGTACGGGCGATCTGGGTGGCGGCGTCGGCTTCGCGCCGCGTCACCAACCCCATGAGATAGACGACGCCATTCTCGGTGACCACTTTGACGTGATTGGGGGCAAAGGCGCCTTGGCTCTGGTTTACGAAGCGGGCCTTGACCTGCGCCGTGATGTTGGCGTCGTTCATGCGTGAGCCGAGCGAGCTGGGGCTGGCAATCTGGATTTCGTTGACCACGTCGCGCACGTTCTCCGTTTCACGCGCGAGCCGTTCGGCCAGTGCCCGGTTTTCCTCGCGCGGGGCTTCGCCCGTGAGCAGCACGATGCGGTTATAGGACGTCACGCTGATGTGGACGCGATCGCCCAGCTGCCGGGCGATTTTGTCGCTGACCTTCCATTCGATTCCTTCGTCGTCGACGATCGCGCCGGTGGTGCGGCGGTCGGAGGC
>JAQUGB010000155.1 GCA_028684345.1 Tepidiphilus sp.
ACGTCGCCGCCCAGGAATTCGCCCGGCGCCTGGGCGCGTGCTGGGCCGGAGGTTCGGACGAGCTGCCGCCCGAGCCGCTCGATGCCGCGCTCATCTTCGCCCCCGTGGGCGAACTCGTGCCGCAGGCACTGCGCGCCACCGACAAAGGCGGCACGGTGGTGTGCGGCGGCATCCACATGAGCGACATCCCCTCCTTCCCCTACCGCTGGCTGTGGGAGGAGCGCACGATCACCTCGGTGGCCAACCTCACACGCGACGACGGCGAAGCCTTCATGAAGCTCGCTGCCGAAGTGCCGCTGCATCCGGCCGTCACTTGCTACCCCCTCACGGCGGCCAACGAGGCCATCGCCGACCTGCGCGCCGGCCGGGTGAACGGCGCGGCGGTGCTCATTCCGTAACCAGACGATCCGCCCGGCTATAGACGCTCGCCCCTTCGCCGCGCACGAATCCGAGCAAGGTGATGCCCGCCTCCTCGGCCAGACGCACCGCCAAGGCCGTGGGCGCCGACACCGCCGCGAGCACCCCGATGCCAGACACCGCCGTCTTCTGCACCAGCTCGAAACTCGCCCGGCTCGACATCAGCGCGATCGCCGCGTCTCCCGTGCGCAGCAGCCCGTCGCGCGCCGCCGCCCCGATGGCCTTGTCGAGCGCGTTGTGCCGGCCCACATCCTCGCGCACCAACAGGAGCGAGCCGTCGGTCGCGGCGAGCGCCGCCGCGTGCGTCGCGCCGGTGGCTTCATGCAACGGTTGCCGTGCACGCAGGGCGTGCATGGCCGAGAGCACGGCCGCAAGCGGCACCCTCCCGCCCTGCGGCACGCCCGGCACCGGCCGCAGCGCCTCGGCGAGCGACTCGATCCCGCACAGGCCGCAACCGGTGCGCCCGCTCAAAGCGCGCCGCCTCGCCTTGAGGCGCACGAACCGCTCGCTGGCGATTTCCAGCCGTACGATCACGCCCGCCTGATTCGATTCGAGTTCGAGCTCGTAGATCTCGGCCAAATCCTCGACGATCCCCTCGGTGAGCGAAAACCCCAAGGCGAAGTCCTCCAGATCGGCAGGCGTGGCGAGCATCGTCGCATAGGCGATTCCGTTGTATTCGAGCGCCACCGGCGTTTCCTCGGCGAGCACGTCCTGCTCGGGCAGGGAATCGAGCCGCGCGCCGCGCACTCGAAACACCGCCTCGTGGATCCGACTCCCCCCTGCCGTACCGCCTTCGTCATTTATCATACGCCATCTTCCCTCCCCCTTTGCCGAACCATTACGCCGTCCTTCTTCTGCACCCCGAAGCAGCTATCGAGCAGCTATCGTCTACAATGCGCAGACAAGCAAAGATATCTTTAAACATTTTCCATCATCACAATAGGAGGAGTTCCCATGTCCCACGTCGTCAAGGTGGTCTTCGGGCCCGATCGCGAATACGAGTTCTACACCAACTCCGAAGCGGTTGAATCGCTCGATCGCAACGTCGCCCGCGATTGGCTGGTACGGGAAATGGAAGCGCTCGAGTGCGATGCTCCCAATCCCATGGGGAAAGTGCTGGTAGTCGACCTGATCCTCAACCTCGCCAAATGCGCGGGTGAAGCGCGCTTTGCCGAGGGCGGCGAATGGGCGCAGACCTTCGCCCAGGTGGTGGCGCGCCTGCTCGATCGGCCGGTGGCGCGCATCGACGTCGAGAATTTCACCGTCGGCTGAACTTTCCCCCTGGGCCGCAGGAATGCGGGCGAGCCTCCGTTCCTGCCCTGCGGCCTCCGGCCTCAAGCGCGCCGGCCGATGCGGGCGATCGCCAGCGCCGCAAGGAAATTGAGATCCTCCTGTACCGGTCGGCCCTGATCGTCGAAGCCGCGCCATTCGCGCACCTCGATGTCGAGCAACCCGCACAGCGTGGTGAAATCGGCCACGGTGAAGAAGCGCACGTTGGGCGTGTTGAACCACTGGTGCGGCAGGCTCTCCGACACGGGCATGCGTCCCTCGAGGATGCTCTTGCGGTGTTTCCAAAACGCGAAGTTGGGGAAGCTCACGATCGCCTCACGCCCCACACGCAACATCTCCCGCAAGATGCCTTGGGTATTGTGCATGGCCTGCAGCGCCTGGCTCATGATGACGTGGTCGAAATGCCCGTCCTGCAGGTCGGCGAGCCCCTCGTCGAGGTCGCTCTGGATGACGTTGATGCCGCGCTCGATGCAGGCGACGATGCGGGCCGGATCGTTCTCGATGCCATAGCCGACCACCCCCTTGGTGTCGATGAGATGGCGCAGCAGCACCCCGTCGCCGCAGCCCAGGTCGAGCACGCGCTCGCCCGGAGCGATCCATTCGGTGAGCGCCAACAGGTCGGGGCGAAGCGTCGGCGCACGGTGCACGGTTTCGCGGTCGGAAGTCGCCATGGTCACACCTCGATCCGATTGAAATAAGCGCGCAGCACCGCATGGTAGCGCGGATGCTCCAGCAGGAAGGAATCGTGTCCGGCCTTGCTGTCGATCTCGGCGTAACACACGTCTTTTCCCGAGTGCACCAGAGCCGAGACGATCTCGCGGCTACGCGCCGGCGAGAAGCGCCAGTCGGTGGTAAACGCCACCACGAGGAAAGCCGCCTCGGCACGCGCGAGGGCCGCCGCCAGATCGCCGCCGTAATCGGCCGCCGGATCGTAGTAGTCCAGCGCCCGCGTGGTGAGCAAATAGGTGTTCGCATCGAAGAACCGGGCGAACTTGTCCCCTTGATAGCGTAGATAAGATTCGATTTCGAATTCGGTGTCGTACGAATAGCGGGTGATTCCATGGCGCAAGGCACGCCCGAATTTCTCGGCCATAGCGTCGTCGGACAGATACGTGATGTGCCCGATCATGCGCGCCAGCCTCAATCCCTGCTTGGGCACCACGCCGTGCTCGTAGTAGTTGCCGCCGTGGAAATCAGGGTCCGAGAGGATGGCCTGGCGCGCCACCTCGTTGAAGGCGATGTTCTGCGCCGAGAGCTTGGGCGCGGTGGCGATCGCCAGCACGTGGCGCACGCGCTCGGGATGCTGCAGCGACCAGGAGAGCGCCTGCATGCCGCCGAGCGACCCCCCGATCACCGCGGCGAAACGTTCGATGCCCAGCCGATCGGCGAGCCGCGCTTGGGCATTGACCCAATCCTCCACCGTCACGAAGGGGAAGTCCGCCCCCCAGGGTTTGCCGGTGGCCGGATTGATCGACACCGGCCCGGTCGAGCCGAAACAGCCTCCGAGATTGTTCACCCCGATGACGAAGAATTTTTCGGTATCGAGCGGCTTGCCCGGTCCGACGAGGTTGTCCCACCAGCCGACGTTGTGCGGATCGTCACGATAGACCCCGGCGACGTGGTGCGAACCCGACAGCGCATGGCACACGAGCACGGCGTTGCTGCGCGCGGCGTTCAGCGTCCCGTAGGTTTCATAGACCAGGTCGTACTGCGGCAGGACCCTTCCGGCCTTGAGTGGTAGCGGTTCGTCGAAATGCGCTTTTTGCGCCTCGACGAACCCCACGGAACGAGGATGCTTCATGCGGCGGCTCCCGTAGACGAAAAAGCCCAGCGACATGCGGGCGCCGGGCGATCCCGCTTTAGCTGCATTTGTAAGGCGCCCGCAAGCTGTGGCTCAAATCGGCGCCATGTGGATCGAACCATAGCGCGCCCCCCGGGCGATGTCAAGGTGAGCGCACAACGCTGACGCAGCATGATTTGACACTGCGGCATCACGATCATTATAATGAACCTTGTTAGCTAGCCAATAATTACGATGAACACTACCAACAATTTCGGCGTTCTGCTGCACGAAGTCGCCCGCTACTGGCGAGCCGAGCTCGACCGGCGTCTGCGCCATCTGGGCCTGTCGCAATCGCAAGGGCTGGTGCTGATCAAGCTGCCCGACGAAGGCATGACGCAGACTGTGCTCGCGCGCAAAGTCGGCATCGAAGGCTCTACGCTCGTGCGCCTGCTCGATCGTCTGCAGGCCAACGGCTGGATCGAGCGGCAAGACGTCCCCAGCGATCGACGCGCCAAGCGTGTCGTCCCCACTGCCAAAGCCAAGGCGCTGCAGCATGAAGTCGCCGTGATCGCCCAGGAGCTGCGCGAGCAGTTGCTCGCCGGCATCGATCCCGAACACGTCGCCGTCGCCGCCGAGGTGCTATCGCAGCTGCGCAAGAAGCTCGAGAACCTCCATGACTGACCACGTCAAGAACGTCAAGTCCGCCCTCGCCAGC
>JAQUGB010000017.1:0-11311 GCA_028684345.1 Tepidiphilus sp.
CGCGTAGAGGAGCATGGAGGCGTGCCCGTTCGAGAGCACGAAGCGGTCGCGGTCGCACCACTGGGGATTGGCAGGGTTGTGCTTGAGGTGCTTGCGCCACAGCACCGTGGCCATCTCGGCCATGCCCATGGGGGCGCCGGGATGGCCGGATTTCGCCAGTTGCACCGCATCCATGGCGAGCGCGCGCAGGGCGTTCGCGAGCGGGCTGAACGTGCGCGGCGGGCGCGAGGCAGGCTGAGTCATCCGTTCGATCGTCCAGCGGGAAAAAGAGCCGTAATTATCGCTCAAAACGGGGCGCCCGCGAACTCGGGGCAGGCAGGTCGCTGGCGTATAATTTGCCGTGACTTCTTTTTCTTGGATACGGCTCGCTCGATGAATTGGATGACGACCTTGCGTTCGTCTCGTGGGGTGCGGGAGATCGCCTGGTTGGTGCTCGCCGCCTTGGGAGGGTATTTCACGCTCATCTTGTTCGGCTATTCACCGTCCGATCCCGGATGGTCGCATGAGGCGTCGACCGAGACGATCGCCAATCCCGGCGGCCGGGTGGGGGCTTGGTTGGCGGATCTCTGCCTGTCGATCTTCGGGGTGTCCGCTTGGTGGCTTTTGGCGTTTGCCCTGCGCGGCCTGTGGTCGGCGTGGCGTCTGTGGCAGGGGGATGAACGCTCGACCGCGGGGTGGCGTGCTTCCATGGCCCTCGCTGGTGCGGGCTTGCTCGTGCTGCTCTCGAGCAGCAGTGCCTTGGAGACCCTGCGCTTTCATGGGCACGGCATCGTGTTGCCCGCGGGGGCCGGCCCCGGGGGGTATCTGGGGGGAGAGCTCGCTCAGGCCATGGCGCGCTATTTCGGGTTCACGGGAGGGACTTTGCTGTTGCTCGTGGCGTGGATGGTGGGGGTGAGTCTGACGTTCGGCGTTTCTTGGCTCGACGTGTGTGAACGCGTCGGGGCTTGGGTGGAGGCGGGTGTGCATCGCTTGCAAGGCCGCTGGGAGCGTCAGCGGGCCGAATCCTTGCGCGACATGGCTGCGGTCACGGTTTCGTCCGTACGGGCTGACGGAGAAGGGGGTGTGCGTGCTCGCTGGGAACGGTGGCGTGCCCGCATCGTGCAGGCAGGGCAAGGACTGCGCCGTTGGGCCCGGTGGGGAAGGTCGCCCGATTCGAGCCTGCCCCGGCAGCGGGTCGAGCCGGATCTTTCTGCTCCACTGGGGAAGGATACGGACGGGGCGTTCGATGCCACGGCCTCCGAACCCGTGTCCACGATGCACACGGAGGCTCCGAGGCCCGGCACGAAACGACACGGGCGGCGAGGCCGAGACTCGGGGGGCGAAGTCGCGCACGGCTCGCCTTCGCCCTCGGGTTTCGTCCCCGGCGCCCATGCTCCCTTGCAAGCGTCCGCGCCCATTGATCCGCGGCCGTCTTTGGCTCTGCTGGATGCGCCGTCGCTTGGCGGCGTGGCGGTCAGCGCCGAGGCGATGGCGGCCACCGCCCGGCTCATCGAGAGCAAGCTCGCCGAATTCGGCGTACGCGTGCAGGTGGTAGGAACGATTCCCGGGCCGGTGGTGACGCGCTACGAGATCGAGCCGGCCACTGGAGTGAAAGGGGCGCAGATCGTCAACCTGGCCAAGGACCTGGCGCGGGCGCTGTCGCTCGTATCCATTCGCGTGGTCGAAATCGTCCCCGGGAAATCCTGCATGGCGTTGGAAGTACCCAATCCGAAGCGCCAGATCGTGCGTCTGAGCGAAGTGCTCGATTCGCGCGCCTATCGGGAGATGGCCTCACCCCTGACGCTGTGTCTGGGCAAGGACATCGCGGGACAGCCGGTGGTGGCGGATCTCGCCAAGATGCCACATCTCCTGGTGGCCGGGACCACCGGTTCGGGTAAGTCGGTTGGCATCAACGCCATGATCCTGTCGCTCATCTACAAGTCGACGCCGGAGCAAGTGCGGCTCATCATGGTCGACCCGAAGATGCTGGAACTGTCGATCTACGAGGGGATCCCGCACTTGCTCTCGCCCGTGGTCACGGACATGCGGCTCGCGGCCCAGGCGCTCGATTGGTGCGTGGGCGAGATGGAGCGGCGCTACAAGCTGATGGCGGCGCTGGGAGTGCGCAACATCGCCGGCTACAACGCCTTGCTCGAGCGGGCTCGGCGCAGCGGCGAACATCTCGGAAATCCGTTCTCGCTCACCCCGGATTCGCCCGAACCCTTGGAGAAGATGCCCTACATCGTCGTCGTGGTCGATGAGCTCGCCGACCTGATGATGGTGGTGGGCAAACGCATCGAGGAGCTCATCGCCCGGCTCGCGCAGAAGGCGCGGGCGGCCGGCATTCATCTCATTTTGGCGACCCAGCGCCCTTCGGTGGACGTGATCACCGGGCTCATCAAGGCCAACGTGCCTACGCGCATCGCCTTTCAGGTCTCTTCCAAAGTGGATTCACGCACCATCCTCGACCAGATGGGGGCCGAGACCTTGCTCGGCATGGGGGACATGCTCTATCTCGCGCCCGGAACCGGTCTGCCGCGTCGGGTGCACGGCGCCTTCGTCGCCGACGACGAGGTGCATCGGGTGGTCGAATACCTCAAGCGGCTCGGTCCGCCGCAGTACGTCGAGGCGGTACTCGCCGAGCCGGAGGAGGGAGAGGAAGGCGGGTTGGAAGGCCCGGGCGGAGGGGAAGAGAATGACCCCTTGTACGATCAGGCGGTGGAGGTGGTGCTGCGTACGCGCCGCCCGTCGATTTCCTTGGTGCAGCGGCATCTGCGCATCGGCTACAACCGCGCGGCGCGGCTCATCGAGGCGATGGAGCGCGCGGGACTGGTGTCGCCGCCGGAGCACAATGGCAACCGCCAGGTGCTGGTGCCGACGCGGGGAGAAGAGGCGTGACGAAGGTGTTGGCCGGATGGGGGGTCGCGTTGTGGGTGATGTTTGCCGGCGTGGCCCTCGCCCAGCAACAGGGAGTGGCCGAGGAGGCGGTGCAAAGGCTCGAAGCGTTCGTGTCGCAAACGAATGCAGCACAGGGGCGTTTCCGCCAGGAGGTGCTCGATCGTCAGGGGCGAGTGCTGCAGCGCTCCGAGGGGCGTTTCGTCTATGAGCGGCCGAGCCGTTTCCGCTGGGAAGTGAGCTCGCCGGCGAAGCAGCTGGTGGTGAGCGATGGAACGGTCGTGCAGGTCTGGGATCCGGATCTGGAGCAGGTGATGGTGATGCAGTTCACCCACGCGCTCTCTGGCTCGCCCGCGGCGATTCTCGCAGACTCCCAAGCCTTGCATCGCGAGTTCGTCCCGGAGGGTGGGGAGATCGATGGCGAGCGCTGGGCGGTGCGCCTGCGGGCGCGTTCGGCCGAAGCGGGCATCGAGCGCGTCGTGGTCGAAGGCGAAGGAGAGCGGTTGCGGCGCATGCGCATCGAGGATCATTTCGGCCAGACGAGCGAGATTACGTTCACCGAGTTTCAGCGGGCCTGGTCGGTGCCGCCGGCCGAGTTTGCCTTTACTCCGCCGCCCGGCACCAAGGTGCTGGAAAACCACCCGGGGCGGCGATGAGCGGGGAGGCGCGCGCGCCGCTCGCCGAGCGCATGCGTCCGCAGCACCTCGACGAGGTGGTGGGGCAGGAGCATCTGCTCGGTCCGGGCAAGCCGCTGCGGGTCGCCTGGGAGCAGGGGCGGCTTTTTTCCATGATCCTGTGGGGACCGCCCGGGGTGGGAAAAACCACCCTCGCGCGCTTGCTCGCGCAGGCGGTGGGGGCGCGCTTCATCGCCCTGTCGGCCGTCATGGCGGGGGTGAAGGAGATCCGCGCGGCGATCGACGAGGCCCGTGCCGAGCGCGAACGCGGCGGCACGACGGTGCTCTTCGTCGATGAGGTGCACCGCTTCAACAAGGCGCAGCAGGACGCTTTTCTGCATCAGGTTGAGGAAGGGCTGGTCACTTTCATCGGCGCCACCACCGAGAATCCTTCTTTCGAGGTCAATTCGGCGCTACTGTCGCGTACCACGGTACTGCGGCTCGAGCCTCTGGATGCAACGGCGCTCACGACGCTGCTCGCTCGTGCCGAGGCGCGTTTCCCTGACGAGGCGGTGCCCTTGGACGAGGCGGCGCGCGCCATGCTGGTCGAACTCGCCGACGGGGATGCGCGGCGGCTGCTCAACGACGTGGAATGGCTGTGGCAGGCGGCGCGGGCACGGGGACAGGCGGTGATCGACGTGCCGTTCGCGCGTTCGGTGATGGGCGAGCGGCTGCGGCGCTTCGACAAGGGGGGCGACGCCTTCTACGACCAGATCTCGGCCCTGCACAAGGCGGTGCGCGGCTCCGACCCCGACGCCGCGCTCTATTGGTTCGTGCGCATGCTCGACGGTGGCGCCGATCCGCTCTATCTGGGGCGGCGCATCGTACGCATGGCCAGCGAAGACGTGGGCCTTGCCGATCCACGCTCGCTGACGCTCGCGCTCGATGCCTGCGCCGCTTACGAGCGGTTGGGGTCGCCCGAAGGGGAGCTGGCGCTCGCCGAGGCGGTGGTGTATCTGGCCTGTGCGCCGAAGTCGAACGCCGTCTACCTCGCCTACAATGCGGCACGCGCCTTCGTGCGTCAGGACGGCTCGCGCCCGGTTCCGTTGCATCTGCGCAACGCCCCGACCCGGCTCATGAAGGAGCTGGGCTTCGGCAAGACCTACCGCTATCCGCACGACGAACCGGAAGGGTATGCGGCTGGCGAGCGCTATTTCCCCGACGGCATGACGCCGCAGCGCTGGTACCGGCCGGTCGAGCGGGGGTTGGAGGCGAAGATCCGCGCCAAACTGGAGCACCTGCGCGAATTGGATGCGCAGGCGCAACGGCGCCGCTCATGAACCGGCGTTGGCAGGGGCGTGCAAGGGGTGATCGGCGAGCAGCCGCTTGCAGGCTTCGTGCGCCTGCTGCGCCTTGGCGGCGTTGCCGTCTTCGATGGCGCGCTCGGCGATCTCGAGCAGCCAGTTGGTCAGCACGACGATGCCTTCGTCGGATTGGGTGAGGCTGCAGGCGATGAGGCCGGCCGCTTCGGCGGGAAGATCATGATGCTCGGCCAGCAGCCCGATTTCTTCTTCAGTGAGGCTGCAGTAGTCGAGGCAGTCGCGTAACGTGAGCATGGCGAGGGGCCCTTCGAAAATATGCCGCACCGGTCACTGTAGGCGCTGCAACTCATTATTGCCAATGATTTTTTTGTTTCGGAATGATGTTCCGTCTTTGACCCTGACTATCGATCGTTTCTTCGCGCCCGATCGTTGTCGGATATGGGCAGAACTGGTATCGTTGCACCCCGTCAGACGATTGATCAGGATGTGTGATGCTCGACGTTCAGTGGTTGCGCACCCGGCTCGACGAGGTGAAAGCGGCGCTCGCGCGGCGCGGCGCGAAGATCGACTGGTCCCGCTTCGAGGCGCTCGAGTCCGAGCGGAAAGACCTGCAGACCCGCACCCAGGAACTGCAGGCGCAGCGCAACGCCCTTTCGAAGGAAGTCGGACGGCGCAAGGGGCGGGGCGAGGATGCTTCCGACCTGCTCGCCCAGCTCGCGCTGATCACCGCCGAGCTCGACGCGTGCGAAGAGCGGCTCTCGGCCTTGCTCACCGAGTTGGAATCCTTCCTCGCCACCCTACCCAATATCCCTCATCCTTCCGTTCCCGACGGAACGAGCGAGGCCGACAACGTGGAGGTGGCGCGCTGGGGCTCGCCGCGGCTGTTCGATTTTCCGGTGCGCGATCACGTCGACGTGGGTACGCCCCTGGGGCTGGATTTCGAGGCGGCGGCGAAGATTGCCGGGGCGCGTTTTTCCGTGATGCGCGGCGACGTGGCGCGGCTGCATCGGGCGCTGGGGCAGTTCATGCTCGATCTGCACACGCGCGAGCACGGCTACCTCGAAGTCCATGTGCCCTATCTCGTCAATGGGCGCAGCCTCTTCGGGACGGGGCAGCTGCCCAAGTTCGCCGAGGATCTCTTCGCCGTGCCGCGCGATCCGGAGAATTTCTACCTCATTCCCACTGCCGAGGTGCCGGTGACCAACCTGGTGCGTGACGAGATCGTGGAGGAGTCGGCATTGCCGCTGAAGTTCGTCGCGCACACGCCGTGCTTTCGCTCGGAGGCCGGTGCTTATGGGCGTGACACGCGCGGCATGATCCGCCAGCATCAGTTCGACAAGGTGGAACTGGTGCGCATCGAGCATCCGGACCGTTCCTGGGATGCACTCGAGGAGCTCACGGGACACGCGGAGACGGTGCTGCAGCGCTTGGGTCTGCCCTATCGCAAGGTGGCTTTGTGCGCCGGCGATCTTGGATTCTCCGCGGCGAAGACCTATGATTTGGAAGTATGGCTGCCGGGGCAGAACTCCTACCGCGAGATTTCTTCGTGCTCGAACTTCGAGGCGTTCCAGGCCCGTCGCTTGCAGGCGCGTTTTCGCCCCGCCGGCGGCAAGGGTAAGCCCCAGCCGGTACATACTTTGAACGGCTCGGGTCTGGCGGTGGGGCGTACGCTGGTGGCGGTGCTGGAGAACTACCAGCAGCGCGACGGTTCGGTGGTGGTGCCCGAGGCGCTGCGGCCGTGGATGGGGGGGCAGGAGCTGATCGAGCCTCGTCGGTGATCGGGTAGAGAGGAGGAAGAGGATGGGCGTGATCGTGGGGGTGGCGAGCGCGCCGCAGCCGCAAGAGCGGCGGGTGGCGCTGGTGCCGGAGCTGGTGAAGAAGTACGAAGCGCTGGGCGCGAATGTCGTGATGGCTGCCGGCACGCCCAAGCGGGCGCATTGGGCCGACGAGGCGTTTCCGGGGGTGGAGATCGTGCCCGAGCCGGAGGAGGTGTTTCACCGCGCTCAGCTCGTACTGTGCGTGCAACCGCCGCGCGACGAAGAGCTCATGCTCATGCCCGAAGGGTCGATCCTGGTGGGGGCGCTGCAGCCTTGGGCGAGCCGCGAGCGCGTCGAGCTGCTGCTCGAGCGGCGCATCACGTCCTTCGCCCTGGAACTCTTGCCGCGCATCTCGCGTGCGCAGAGCATGGACATCCTTTCCTCTCAGGCGACGGTGGCCGGATACGAGGCGGCGCTGATCGCGGCCGACCACAGTCCGAAGTTTTTTCCCATGCTCACCTACGCTGCCGGTACCATCCGTCCGGCCAAGGTCTTGGTGATCGGCGCCGGCGTGGCGGGGCTGCAGGCGATCGCCACCGCCCGGCGACTGGGGGCGGCGGTGGAAGCCTACGACGTGCGTCCCGAGACGCGCGAGCAGGTGGAGTCGC
Organism: Tepidiphilus sp.; assembly: GCA_028684345.1. Classification (GTDB taxonomy): domain Bacteria; phylum Pseudomonadota; class Gammaproteobacteria; order Burkholderiales; family Rhodocyclaceae; genus Tepidiphilus. The sequence goes on from JAQUGB010000017.1 coordinate 7,236, forward strand.
TCGGGGCGAAGTTCCTCGACACGGGGGTGCACGCCGTGGGCGAGGGTGGCTATGCACGCGAGCTCACCGAAGAGGAGAAGGCGCAGCAGGCGGAAAAGCTCGGCAAGGCCGTGGGGCAGGCCGATGCGCTCATTACCACCGCTTCCATTCCGGGGCGGCCGGCGCCGCGCATCATCACCGCCGAGATGATCGCGCGCATGCGCCCTGGCGCGGTGGTGGTGGATCTGGCCGCGGAGACGGGCGGCAACGTCGAGGGAACCGTCGCGGGCGAGAAGACCTGGATTGGGGAGGTGCTGGTGATCGGCCCGACCTTCGTGCCGAGCCGCATGCCGGTGCACGCTTCCGAGATGTTCGCCAAGAACGTGTTCAATTTCGTCTCGCTCTTCTTGCGCGATGGGGCGTTGGCGCTGTCGTGGGACGACGAGGTGCTTGCCGGCACCTGCATGACGCACGCCGGTGAGCTCAAGAGCGAGCGGGTGCGCCAATGGCTGGGACTGTGAGGAGGGGGCTGCGATGGACGGTATGAGCGCGTTGTTCATTTTCATGTTGGCGGCGTTTACGGGCTACGAGGTGATCGCGCGGGTGCCGGTCATTCTGCACACGCCTTTGATGTCCGGTTCCAATTTCATCCACGGCGTCGTCTTGATCGGGGGGATGATCGTACTAGGGCAGACGCCGCCAGATGATGCGGCCTCGCTCGCCATCGGCTTCATCGCCGTGCTTTTAGGGGCGGCCAACGCGGCGGGGGGCTACGTCGTCACCGAGCGGATGCTGGCGATGTTCAAGTCGAACAAAGGTGCCGGGGAGGGCGGGCGATGAGTACATTCATCCAGTTCGTCTATTTTCTCGTGGCCGTCGCTTTCATCGTGGGCTTGAAAGCGATGAGCTCGCCGGCCACGGCGCGCCGCGGCGTGCAGTGGGCGGGTTATGCCATGCTCGCGGCGGTGCTGGTCACGTTCTATCTGCCGGGATTGCACAACTACGGCCTGATGATCACGGCGATCGTGATCGGCGCGGCGATCGCGTGGTACCTCGGCAAGACGGTGAAGATGACCGACATGCCGCAGATGGTGGCGATCTACAACGGCATGGGCGGGGGCGCGGCGGCGGCGATCGCCGCGGTGGAATTCATGCGCGCAGATGCGGTCCATCATCCTTCGGTCGGCTTGCTCGCGGCCTTGGGGGCGATCATCGGGGCGGTGGCTTTTTCCGGCAGTTGCGTGGCTTTTGCCAAGCTCCAAGGGCTCTTGAAAAAGACCTGGCGCGTGCCGCAGCAGAACAACGTCGTCTTCTTCCTCGCGCTCTTCACTTTCGGCATCGGCCTGACGATCGGCTTTTCTTCGCATCCGGGGGGCTTGGAGCTGACGGTTTTCTTCCTGCTCGCGCTCGCTCTGGGGGCGCTGCTCACCCTGCCCATCGGTGGGGCGGACATGCCGGTGGTCATTTCGCTCCTCAACGCCTTCACGGGCCTGGCGGTCGGCTTCGAAGGGTACGTGCTCGCCAATCCCTTGCTGATCGTGGCCGGCACGGTGGTCGGCGCTTCCGGTACGCTGCTCACGCTCCTCATGGCCAAGGCGATGAACCGTTCGATCCGCACCGTGATCTTTGCGCCGATCACCGGCGAGGCGCAGGAGACGCAAGGGGAGGTGAGCGGTTCGCTCAAGGAATATTCGCCCGACGACGCGGCGGCCACCCTGCGCTACGCGCAGAAGGTGATCATCGTGCCGGGCTACGGCATGGCGGTGGCCGGCGCCCAGCACAAGGTGTGGGAGATGGCGCAGCTGTTGGAAGAGGCGGGGGTGGAGGTGAAGTTCGCCATCCATCCCGTGGCCGGGCGCATGCCGGGGCACATGAACGTGCTGCTGGCCGAGGCCGGCGTGCCCTACGACAAAATCTTCGACCTCGAGGAGATCAACGCCGAGTTCGCCCAGACCGACGTCGCACTCGTGATCGGCGCGAACGACGTGGTCAACCCCGCGGCGCGTACCAACAAGTCGAGCCCCATCTACGGCATGCCCATCCTCAACGTGGATCAGGCGCGCGAGGTGCTGGTGATCAAGCGCGGCAAGGGTACGGGGTACTCGGGCATCGAGAACGAGCTCTTCTACCGCGACAACTGCCACATGGTCTATGGCAGCGCGCAGGAGGTGGCCGCCCGCATCATCCAGCGCCTGAAGGAGTTGGAAGCCTGAGCGTCTGTGGGCAGCTCGAAGACCCGTCGCGCAGTAGGTCATTCGAGGTGTCCCTGTGAAGGAATCCTCGTGGCCGGGGTGGCAGATCGTTCACGGGCTTGGAGAGCGAGGATGCGTCGTGCTCTTGCATGGGCCGCGTGGGTGTGCTGCGGCGGCGTCTGGGCGCAGGGCGGGGTGCCGCCTCAACCCGTGCCGCCGCTCGCCGCGCCCGAAGTGCGCCAGACTTTGCCTACCCCGCCACTGCGCGAGGGGCCCGATCCGGGTTTTGCCGGTATTTGGGCGACTTCCATCGACTTGCAGACGCTCGCCCTGATTCTGCAGCTGCGCGACTGGTGTTTGAACCGCAGCATTCCGGACGAAGTGCTGGAGCGCCAGCTCGGGCGACTCGGCGCGCTCACCGGCCGCGAGGAGGATTGCCGGACGGTGTTGTCGCGGTGATCCCTTCCCTGGCGCCGAGTCCGGTCAATCGATCCCCCTGACGTGCAAGGGTTCGCCCGAGGTGACGGCCGGGCCGAACCAGGGGCCTTGTTGCAATCGAACGCCCAGCGCGGTGAGGAAATCGCGTTGTCCTGCCGTGGCCACGCCTTGGGCGCGGACTTCGAGATGCATGGCCTGCGCGAGCGATACCGTTCCCCCGACGAGGGCTTCGAGCCGTTCGTCCCGCCCGAGTCCCGCGACCCACGCAGCAGGCAGCATCACCCCGCTCCAAGGGAGGCGGGCGAGTTGCTCGAGCGGCAAGGCGGCCTCGTCGAGACCGGCGGCGATCCAGCGGATGCCGCGTCGGGAGAGGGCGAGCAGCGTCGTGGCCGCCTCGGTGTCGAGTGCGGCACAGGCGGGCAGATCGAGTGCGAATTCGAGTGCCTCGGGGCGGATGCCGGCGGCGAGCGCCGCTTCCACCGCCGGAGGAAATTCGGGGTCACGCAGTGCCTCGGCCGCCAGGGTGAGCGTGAGCCGCCCCGGAATGCGCGCCGCGAGCGTGGGTAGTCTGGCCAGGGCATAGCGGGTGAGCCGCGGTACGGCCTGGGCGCGGCGCGCGAGTTCGGTGAGCCGTTCGGAGGCGAGGCCGGCGGCGGCAGGGTGATGCCACACGAGTCGGGCGTGGGCGCCGGCAAGCCGACGCTGCTGGAGATCGACGAGCGGTTCCAGCTGTAAGGCGAAGGATTCCAGCGGGCTTTCTCTCAGGGCAACGGCGAGTGGATCGAGCGGCGGGGCCGACGGGGCGGGAGAGATGGTAGCAGGGGCGAATCGCGGCAGACGTTCGAAGACGAGGACGCGCCATCCGAGTTGCGGTCCGTCGAGCACGCGGGCGCGCACCGCAGCTTCGCCCAGCCCCTCGATGCGGACGAGCGGTGCTTCGCCTTCTTCCGGCCAGGAGACGGCGGCGAAGTGCGTGAGCGGTTGCAGCAGCCATTCTTGCCGTGCGGCGGGAAAGAACGCTCGGGCGGCATCGTTGAGCGCGGCGATGCGCCCGGCGTCGTCGAGTACCACCACCGGTTGAGGCACGGCGGCGGCAAGCCGGGGCCAGAATGCGTCGGTGTGCGCGACGTCGCGATATACCTCTCCGATCAGATCGGGCGAGAAAAGGATCGCGTGCAGGCCGGGGCGCAGGCGGGCGGCGGCGATGAAGCGAAAGAGGCGCGAACGGCCGCCGGGGAGCGCGATACGGATGCTGCCGCGGCTTTGACCCTGGATGAACCAGCGTGCCCGCGCCTGCAGGAATTCTTTGTCGGAGGGAAAGAGCGTGGCGAGCGGCTGCCGGATCAGGTCGCGGTAGTCGCGCTCGAGCAGTCGACAGGCGGCGGTGTTCGCCTCCAGGATGGTCTCGTCGCTGGTGAGGATGAGCCCTTCGTCGATGAGCTCGAGAAGGGCGAGATACAGGCCCGT